>CAYGZI010000559.1:0-4299 GCA_964354245.1 uncultured Planctomycetaceae bacterium | reverse complement strand
TCGAAATTGCCGCCCTTGAGGTCCTTGCTCTGGCGCTCGCCGAAGCAGAGGGCGTCGGGACAGATCGCCACGTAGCCCAGCTTGGCCAGAGCGACGCCGGTGTGGTGCATCGGGCTTCCGGCCAGTCCGGCCGGCTCGACCTTGCCCAAGTGATACGCCCCGTTGTGCTGATGCCACACGGCCACGGCCGGCGCGGGACTGGCCGCACTTACCCCATCCGGCACGAGCACATACGCGGGCACGCGGTCCCCGGCCTCGACCTCATAAGTGATCGACTCCAGCCGATAGCCGTCCTTCGGCACCTTCTCGAAGACGATCGGCTTCAGCTCACACGGCTCCGGCCACGGGCCACCGAGGCACGCCAGCAGCTTGGCTCGCAGCGATTCGGCACTCTGGGGCTTCTCCATGGACTGCGTCCTCCCACCAGTAGCACTTGACGCGATCAGCGCCGCCGCCCCCGCGGCGGAGTGGGCCAGAAACTGTCGCCGCATCACGTTCTCGCACATGGCTGTTCTCCCTCGTTTGAGACAAGGCCGTAGTCTCGTTGTCCCCAGCCGCTTGACCGCCCCATCGCGGCGAACGCGCGCAAGGTGTCTTATCGTCCGAGAAATGCGACTAGCCGTTTCTCCAGAGCGCGCAGGTCCTTTGTCTGGCATTCCCAAACGGTCAGACACCGCCACCCATGCAATAGGAGGGTCCGCTGGATCCGCCCGTCGCGGCTGCGGTTGCGGCGCAGCTTCCTCATCCAGAACGCGGTATTAGACTTCGGAGTGTGGGAGACCCTGCATCGGCCGGATGCGTGCCAATGCCAGAAGCACCCATGCACGAAAACCACCTTCCTCCTACCGGGAAAAACCAAGTCCGGCGTACCCGGCAGATCGGTCCTGTGCAGCCGGAAGCGATACCCCAGACGGTGTGCGAGCATACGGACGGCCATCTCTGGAGCCGAGTCTTTGCCCCGGATCCTCCTCATATTCTCGCTTCTTTGGGCAGATGTCATCCGGTCGGCCATACCTTCCCCGCGAAGATTTCCACTAATGCCGCGAACGAGGGTAGATCCGGCTGTCCTGCTGCTGTGGATCGCCGTCGACCGCGCCGTGCAGTAGAACATCGAGGAACTCCTCCCCGGTCTCCTGCGCCCTGCGGCGGAACGCTGCCACGATCGACTTGGCCATGCTCTTCACGCTGTAACCCGTCCTACGTGACGCCTCAGAGAACGCGTTGTGATATACGCGCATAAGCAACTGGGGCCCGATACTGCTGCGGGTGAGTTCCCGGAAGGCAGCGGCGCCAACCAGGACGGCAGTCTGGGGCGAAGCCCTCAACACGCCTCTCATCGAACGATGGCCGCGCAGAGTGTTGCCGATCAGTGCATCGTAGTACGTCTCGCCGCCATAGTACTCCTGGAGCCTCCGCAGTTGCTCACCCAGCCGCCTCGCGTCTCCGCCCTTGGCCGAACCGGTCTTACTCTTCACCTGATGAAAGCGGAGAACGCCTGCCGCATCTAACGGAGGCTGCACGATGTCGGCACCTGGGAAAGGATTCGTGTACGGATCGAGAAGTTCCTGATGGTAGCCCCGGGGTTCGGGACAGCGGATATTGCCGCGGAACTCCCCGATGATGTCCTCGTGCAAGTGCCCTAAAAGGCCCTCGATCATCATGAGCGCCTTGTGCCCCACCGTTGCCCCTATCCCCTCGGCGAACCCCCCGTCGTAGAGAAGGTATTGTGTCGCAGTCAGTATGTACGGGTCCAAGACGTCGCCGGGATTCCGCCCAACCTCGATGTCGTTCACGGTCCTCGGGAAGCCTTTTACGACTTCGATGACTTTCTCTTGTACCGAAGCCAAGACGGGGTCTGGGTCGGAAAACGCCCGCAGCAGGTGAATGCGCTGCGCAAGGTTCAGTGAGTGCAGGTGGAGCACCTCATCCGATGCGACCCCCGCACCCTGCAGGAGGTCCCTGCAGAAAGTACAGATCTCCGCGAACGTCTTCTCCCCCAACTCGCCCGCGCTCTGGTCCCGCAAGGCGGGCGGAACATCGACATCAATCCTGGTGTCCTCCAAGCACTTGGATAACAACTCCGACGCTGACTGGAATGACCGTCCCAAAGGATTCTGCTGTGCGGCGAGCAGCTTCGCCAAGATCCCCGGGTTGATCCGGTGAATCGGGTTCCTCGCAGGAATGAATTCCAGCGCGGGGGCGTTGTCCTGTGACATCAGAACTTGAACCTCCGTTGCGGGGCTCCGGCGGCGACGGCCTTCTTGTTGCAGGCCGCGGACCGGAGCTTATGGAGCGCTTCTGCAAGCATTCCGCCGTAGTCACGCGCTGAAGCCGGCACGCGTCGCGCGCGCTTCCTGCGGTGCGCCTGGAGTATCGCCAGCCCGACCGCTTTCCCAAGCGCGAGGGGGACCGCATTGCCGACCTGGAGGTATTGGGCGTTCATTGAACCGGAGAACTCCCAATCGTCAGGGAATCCCTGCAACCGGGCGCATTCCCGCACGGAAAGGGGCCTGTGCTGAGACGGATGGCAAAGGGCGCTGCCTTTGCGGTTTGCACGCCCGGTGATCGTCGGCGATGGGCGGTCCCATGCAAGGCGCCGGTAAAAGCCAGTCTTGCCTCCCCCTGCAGCGTAACCGTTTCCCAGCGCTTCGTGCTGTATTGCCCCCGGCAGGCAACGCCAGTTTCCACCTTCAGGCACCATTTCGAAGTACTTCCGCACACGCGGCGTGTAGCTTGAATGCGCTCCGGGGCCGTTTTCAATGTCCGCGATAGCCCCGCGGACCGTCCTGAACGGCGGAAGCGGGCTGCCGTCGGCGCCGAACTCGGGAGCCGGGAGTTCCGCGCGCGGCCCTTCGCGGCTGCCGATCATCACGAACCTCAGTCTTCTCTGTGGAGCGCCGTACTCCGCCGCATCTAGGACGCCGAAGATGACGTCGTAATGGAGACTTCCGATATCGCGGAGTATCTGTCGTATTGCGCTTGAGCCGAGTTCGTCGTCTTCGAGTGGCGGCGCGTCTCCGCTGCCGTTGAAGCGCGGATCGGAGTAGCGCTTCAAACTCCAGTGCTGTCCGGGACGATCAGCTATGGGCCGGTGTCTCAGTGCCGCAGTGAGGATGTTCGCGACATTCTCCAGGACGAAGTAACGGGGCCGCACCTCCCCAACAAGGCGGAGGAACTCGTAAATCAGGTTCCCCCGGGGGTCGGACAAGGCAGCCCTTTTCCCCCCCGGCGAAAACGTCTGGCAAGGCGGGCCGCCGGCAAGAAGGAATACGTCCTCTTCGAAGCCGCGCGCAGCCCGGAGCGAGTCGCCGGACAGACGGCAAACGTCGGCCTCTAACAAGGTCAGGTAAGGCCGATTCTTGCGTATCGTCGCGCAGAAAACGGGGTTCTTCTCCACGGCGAGAGTCACCTTGACGCCCGCCTGCTCAAGTCCGAGGTCGAAGCCCATAGCGCCCGTGAACAGCGACCATACCTCTCGGCCTGCCATACTTTTCCTGAACTCCCGACAGGGTACCTGTCTTCCGTGGGCCACGGAATGCCACTATCCCTCCGATATCCACATCGATGCCGCAGGCGCCAGGCGTACTGGAGCCGCCCGGAACTTGTTGTGCGGACCCTGCCGACGATTCTACCGCTCGGCCAACGGGGCGTCGAGCCCCATCCAGGCGGTCAACGGCTGATAGCTGACGGCCGAAAGCTGACCGCCGCCAGCCCCTCACCCTTTCGCCGCCGACTCCCGCAGCACCTCGGCGAGGAACCCCCCGGTGATCGAGCTGGGGCAGTTGGCCACCATCTCCGGCGTGCCCTGGACCACGACCTGCCCGCCTTCGTCGGCAGGCCCGGGGCCGAGGTCGATTATGTAATCGGCGGCCTTGACGAGTTGGAGATTGTGTTCCACGACGATGAGCGAATGGCCCACGGCCACGAGGGCGTCGAAGCAGTCGAGCAGTTGCACGATGTCGGAGAAGTGCAGGCCCGTGGTCGGCTCGTCGAGGAGAAACAGGGAGCGGCCGCGACGGGCACTGGACATGTAGCCGGCGAGCTTCAATCGCTGGGCCTCGCCGCCCGAAAGCGTGCTGGCCGGCTGCCCGAGGCGCACGTAATCGAGCCCCACGTCGATGAGCCGCTTCAGGCGGGCCTGCACCTTGGGCCGCCCGCGGAAGAAGGTGAACGCCTCGCGCACCGTCATCTCCAGCACGTCGGCGATGTTCCGGCCGCGGTAGGTGACGTCCAGGATCTCATCGCGGTAGCGGGTGCCGTTGCACTGGCTGCACCGCATGTACACGTCGGCCAGGAACT
>CAYGZI010000558.1:0-4312 GCA_964354245.1 uncultured Planctomycetaceae bacterium | reverse complement strand
CCCCGTGGGCATGTGATACACATGGCCACGAAGACGTGGCCATGCCACCCTCCCGGCTCTGGGGCGTCCGGGAGGAGCCGCGTCCGCTGGCCGTGCAGATTTGGGACAACGATCCGGACGTGCTGGCCACTGTCGCCGCGCGGCTCGTCGAGCAGTACCGTCCGAGCGTCGTGGACGTCAATTTCGGCTGCCCGGTGCGCGACGTGTCCGAAAAGGCCCAAAGCGGCTCGTACCTCCTGCAATATCCCGAGCGGATCGGGGCGATCGTCGCCCGGGTGGTTGAGGCTTGCCGGCCGACGCCGGTGACGGCCAAGATCCGCTTGGGATGGGCGCGGAATACGGTCAATGCCATCGACGTGGCCCAGGCGATTGAAGGGGCTGGCGGGGCCGCGGTGACGGTCCACGGGCGCACGGCGGCCGATTTCTTCCGCGGCACGGCCGACTGGGACGCGATCGCGCGGATCAAGCCGCACCTGAATCGCATTCCGCTGGTGGGTAACGGCGATTTGCACACGGCCGAAGCGGTAGTCGAGGCATTCCGTCGATACGGCGTGGACGGCGCGATGATTGGCCGGGCGGGCCTTGCGCGGCCTTGGCTCTTCCGGGAAGTGGAGGCGGCCTTGGCCGGGCGGCCCGTTCCGCCGGAGCCCACGGCGCCCCAGCAGCGGCAGTTGCTCCTGGATCACTTTCGGCTTGTCGTGGAGCGTTTCGGCCCCCGGCGCGGCACGATCCTCATGCGGCGATACGCCTGCGCGTACGCCCAGGGCCGGCGCGGGGTGCGGCAGTTCCGCGCCCAGGCGTCGCTGGCGGGCACGCCGGAGGAGTTCGTGGCCGCGGTGGACCGGTGTTTTGCCGCGTCGGCTCTTGGGTGAGTATGAAGGCGACCCGACGCGGTTCCGCCGCACTCCTATCCCTGGGCAGGATTGAAGTGGAGTGGCGGCCTTCCCCCCCATGTTGTGGCATCAGCCGTAGCGCCGCGGGATACAGGCGCATTTTTGACAGAAGTTCTTGTCAAAAATACCCCTGCCCGGTATGATTCCTCTGGGAACAGTACACCTGGGCAGTCTCGGCTCCAGTACGATGAGTGCCGCCGCAACCAATTCCGACGCCGACTTGCTCGACCTGCTCCGGGCCTTGGGACCGATGGATGTCGCCGCCATGTCCGGCGAGTTCGCGGTCACGCCAACCGCCGTGCGCCAGCGGCTCAGTCGGATGCGGGCCCAGGGACTGGTGGAACGCGAGGCCGTGCGCCACGGACGCGGACGGCCCAAACATTGCTACCAGCTTACGCTCAAGGGCCTGCGTCTGACCGGCTCGAATTGGCCCGATCTGGCCCTGGCCCTTTGGCGGGAAATCAGCGCGATTGAGGACTTCGAGCTCCGCCGCACGGTCTTGCGCCGGGTAGTCAAGACCTTGGCCGCCACCTACGGGCGGGAGGTCCAAGGCGGCACGCTCGTCGATCGGATGCGGTCGCTGGCCGAGCTGCTCAACCAGCGCCGGGTGCCGTTCTCGGTCGAGCGCCCGGCCGGCGAGCCCGTGCTCACCGCACACGCTTGCCCCTATCCCGAGCTTTCGAAGAGCGACCGGACGATTTGCGCGATGGAGCGGGTGTTGTTCTCCGAGCTGATCGGAAAGGAGCTGCGTCTGGCGAAGTGCCGTCACGACGGGGGGGGCGGAATCTGCCAATTCCAGCCGGTGGAGCGGGCCGCTATATTGGAGCGTTCTGCATCTTTGGAGAAGAACGCTTAAGACAGCGGCGCAGTCGCCCGTGGAGCGCCGGCATCGGGAGGAGCTATGGAACCAAACGAATACCCGTGGATTGAAGGACGTTTTTCCGAGGGGGTCGTCACTGCGACCCTCGAAGACCTGGTCAACTGGGCCCGGCAGGGGAGCCTGTGGCCGCTGACTTTCGGCTTGGCCTGCTGCGCGATCGAGATGATGGCCACCGGGGCCAGCCGGTTCGACCTGGACCGGTTTGGGGCGGGGGCCTTCCGGCCGTCGCCTCGCCAGGCCGACGTGATGATCGTGGCCGGCACCGTGACCTACAAAATGGCCAGCCGCCTGCGGCGCCTGTACGACCAGATGCCCGAGCCCAAGTACGTGATCGCGATGGGGGCCTGTACGACGGGCGGCGGGCCCTATTTCGAGTATGGATACCACGTCGTGAAGGGCGTGGACCTGGTCGTGCCGGTGGACGTTTACGTGCCGGGATGTCCGCCGCGCCCGGAGGCGCTCCTGGAAGCGATTATGCGGCTGCAAGACAAGGTCCGCGGCCACCGCATCGCCCGCAGCCCAGAGGCCGCCCGCGGCGAGCGCAGCAAAGTGGACGATGAAACACCTCTGCCGCACCACTCGGGCTTCGTCGCGGTCAGCGAAGTGCAGCCCGTGTTCCATCACCAGAAAGTCAAACCCTCATGAGCGAAGCACTAGCCATCACCGATCTGCACGTGAGCGTGGAAGGGAAGGAGATCTTGCGGGGAGTGGACCTCACGATCCGCCGCGGCGAAGTCCATGCCCTCATGGGTCCCAATGGTTCCGGAAAAAGCACGCTGGGTTACGCAATCATGGGGCACCCCGGCTATGAGGTCACGCAAGGGCGAATCGATCTCGACGGCGAGAACCTTTTGGAGCTGGAGCCGCACCAGCGCGCCCGGCGGGGCGTCTTCCTTGCGTTTCAGCGGCCGCTGGCGATTCCGGGCGTGCGCATGGCCGACTTCCTCCGCCACGCCGCCACGAACGTCCGCCGCCCGGACCGCAAGGAGGGCGAAGAACTGATCCCCATGCGGCAGTTCCGCAAGGAGCTCAACGAAAAGATGGAGCAGCTCCGCATGGACCCGGAATTCGCCCGGCGCTATGTCAACGACGGCTTCTCCGGCGGCGAGATGAAGCGGGCTGAGATCCTGCAGATGGCCATGCTGCGGCCCAGGTTTGCCATCCTCGACGAGACCGACAGCGGCCTGGACGTGGACGCCGTGCGCCTGGCCAGCCAGAGCATCGCCGAGATCGGCGGACGCGGGATGGGCATCCTCATCATCACGCACCACGAGCAACTGCTGGAGCACAACCACCCCGACTACACCCACGTGATGCTCGGCGGGCGGATCGTCCAAACCGGCGGGCCGGAGCTGGCGGCGGAATTGCACAAGCAGGGCTACGACCGCATCCGGGCCATGTACCCGGAGGCCGCCGCTGAGGAAGCGATCATGGCCGGGGCAGGGTAGAGGGACTAGGGATTGGGGATTAGCGATTGGGGATTTGAGATTTGAGATGAGGCGTAGCGGCGGGGCTTGCCCCGCGGGCAGGTGAATCGATGTCAGCCACTCTGGCCATTTCCGAGTCCCGGGCGAAGCCGCAGCCGATCGGCGAGATCAACAAGTACGACTTCCGCAACGAGGAGCATTACGTCTACAAGGCCCGCAAGGGGCTCGACGCCGACATCGTGCGCCAAATCTCGGGGATCAAGGGCGAGCCCGCCTGGATGCTTGAGTTCCGCCTGAAGAGTCTGGAGGTCTTCGAGTCCAAGCCCATGCCCAACTGGGGCGGCCTGATCAACATCGACTTCCAAAACGTCTACTACTACATCAAGCCCACCGACCGGCAGGAGCACTCCTGGGACGACGTCCCCGAGGATATCAAGCGGACCTTCGACAAGCTCGGCATCCCCGAGGCCGAAAAGAAGTACCTGGCCGGAGTGAAGGCACAGTATGAGAGCGAGGTCGTGTACGGGTCGCTCCGCGAAGACCTGTCCAAGCAGGGGGTGATCTTCACCGACATGGACTCGGCCGTGCGCCTGTATCCCGACCTGGTCCGCGAGCACTTCAGCACGATCATCCCCCCGACCGACAACAAGTTCGCGGCCCTCAACTCGGCGGTCTGGTCGGGCGGATCGTTCATCTACGTGCCGCCGGGCGTGCGCGTCGAGTTCCCGCTCCAGGCCTATTTCCGCATCAACGCGGCCAACATGGGCCAGTTCGAGCGGACGTTGATCATCATCGACGAAGGCGCCTACGCCCATTACGTCGAGGGCTGCACTGCCCCGATGTACAGCTCCGAGAGCCTCCATTCGGCGGTCGTCGAGGTGGTCGCCAAGCGCGGGGCCCGAGTCCGCTACACCACCATCCAGAATTGGGCCAACAACATCTATAACCTCGTGACCAAGCGGGCAATGGCGTACCGCGACTCCCTGGTGGAATGGGTCGACGGCAACCTCGGCAGCCGACTGACCATGAAGTACCCTTCGGTCTACATGATGGAGCCGGGGGCCCGCGGCGAGATCCTCTCCGTGGCCTTCGCGTCCACGGGCCAGCACCAG
>CAYGZI010000557.1:0-4315 GCA_964354245.1 uncultured Planctomycetaceae bacterium | reverse complement strand
CACTAGCGCGGATCATTCGACCCCGTGTGTCACTGCTTGCCGAAAGGTATCGAGGCACGAATCGGATCAAAGAACGCGAACGCCCCCACGTGGGCGGGCCCGCGTGGGGGCGACGATATTCACGTCGGGCCGCCGGTTTAGTGGCGCCGACACGGACGGAACAGCCCGGAGAACGGACCCTTGGCCGAGCCGTCGTCGAAGTCCAGGTTCCACCAGCCGTCGTGCCACTCCAGGGTCACTTTCCGCCATCCGAGCGGGACCTGCGGATACGGATAGAACGGCCCGATGTACGGCCAAGCGGTGGGCGAATACTGTTTGGGGTAAGTCACCGCAGCGTAGTTCGGGTAGGCCGCGTAGCCCGGCCACGCGTAGTTCGGCAGGTTCGGCTGATCGTACCGGACGGCCGAAGCCCCGGCGGGCAAGGCCCCCTGAGCCGGCATCGGTTGGCCGTTGGCCGGCAGCGGGAGCGGTGCTGCGGTCTGAGCGATGGGCAATGGGGCGCCGGTCTGGGCCGGGAACTCGGCGGGGGCCGGCTGCACTGGCCTTGGGGCGGCGGGCTCGGGAGCCGTCGGCTGCATCGCTATCAGGCCGTTGGGCCTCGGCGGAGCCAGCGTCGGCTCCTGGAGGGCCATTGCGTTGACAGGCCGCGCCGGCGACGCCGCGAACGACGTTGGGAGCCGCTCCGCCACGGCAACGGGTTGGGCAATCTGTGCCGGCGACGTGCGCATATCCCGGGCGACCGGGCGCGGCAGTTGCTCTGCCGCCAAGGCGCTCTGGACGGGCTGAAGCGGCTGCTCGTTTGGGCCAGCCGGCCGGGAGGCCAACGATGGAGACGGCCTGCGCAGCGTCTCGATGGCGTCGCGCACCTGCTCCGCCGAAGGTTCGGCTGCCGATTGCGGCTGGCGCAGGGCCGGCTCGCGGGCGGCATCCTGAGAAACAATCGTCAAGCTGTTGACGACCCGCGTCACGCCGGGCGCCTGGGACGCCAACTGCAAGGCGGTGCTCATCTGCTCCCGGTTGGAGACCTCGCCCTTCAGCCACGCGGTGCCATCCTGGTATTTGACGCCGATTCTGTAACCGTGGAGTCTGCCGCTGCTCTTGAGGCCGTTGGCGATCTGCTCGGCAACCTCTTGGTTCCCTGCGACGGCCCACAACGGGACCAGAGCGGCAACTGCGGCGACCACCATACGAACAAGGAAACGTCGCATGCCTTCCCTCCTGTAAGGAACAACCCGGTGGTGGGTCACCATCGGAGAACGGTGCGCCTTCGGTTGTTCGAAGCGGCCCTCCGGCCCCTTCGGCTCAGCGGCTTCGCTCGCACGCGGCCGCAGCGCTGCAGACCTCGGGCAGTTTCGTATTCGGTTTTCGTCGCGACCCTGGCAACAGGGGCCGACGATTGCCGCCTGCTAATTAGGTTTCGGTTCACGATTGTGCGGAAAGGAGGTTTTTTTTCGATTTTGCCAGGCTGCCCGATCCTGCCGTAGGGTCCAACTCTGCCGGTTGAAGCGCAAGCCATGAGCGATTGGAGGCTTGCGGCGTCAAGAACTACTTCGACCGGCGGAAGCCGCCTCCCTAGATAGATGGAGATCCGCTGGCGCCGGGAACCCGCAGCCAAACCAGCGCCCGCACTCCGTGACGCCGAGCCCCCGACACCGACTGACCGGCCTGCTCTTGCCCCGAGAAGCTCGCCTCTCCGTACTCTCCTTGCTACCGGATCAGCTTCTTCAGCTCGGCCCCCAACTCCGCGGCGGTGATGTTCCGGCTCACGACCTTCCCTTCCTGATCCAGCAGGATCATTGTCGGCAGGGTGAGGATCCCGAGTTCCACCGCCAAGCGGCTGTCTCGCCCGCCTTCCTCGAAGATCTGCGGCCACGGAAGCCGGTTCTCGCTCAGAAAGGCGTTCATCGCCTGGACGTCGTTGTCGAGATTGATGCCCAGCACCGTAAACGCCGAGGACCCGTGCTTGCCGCAAAGCTCCTTCAGCACCGCCATGTCGGCCTTGCACGGCTCGCAGTTGGTCGCCCAGTACTGGATCAGCACGACCTGGCCGCGGAACTTGGCCACGTCGATCACGTCTCCGCTAGGGCTCTTCCCCTGGAGCGAAAGGACGGCGCCGACCGAATCGAGCCGGGCCCTGGCCCCCGCCGCCTTCTTGGCCTCCGGGGCATCCGGAAACTCTGAGGCGATCCGCCCGTACCACTTCTTGGCCTCTTGTTCCTGCCCGGCGAACTCCTGCGCCATGCCCAACTGGAGCATGGCCTCCACGCAATCCGGGCTTTTCGGGTAGTCGGCCACGTACTGCTGGAGCTTCTTGAGCCATTCGATCTGAATCTTGGCGAAATCGGCCCCCTTAGCCTGCAAGGCCACGCCGTACTCGGCGGTCAATTGGCGGAACTCCACATACGCGGCCAACGGTTTGTCCTGCTCGCTCTTCTCCAGTCTGGCCAAAAGCGCGCCCAGACGCTTCGCCCCGTCGGGATAAACCCCCGACTGCGCGGCCGCGCTGAGCATGTCGGCCAACTGCCGGATCCACATCGCCCGATCGTCGGGCTTGCTGGCGTCGGCGGCCATGCGCTCCAGCAAGTCGGCGCGTTGGGCATTCAGGGCTGCCTGCTGCTCGGGCGTGGTCGCCTTTGCGGCCGCGGCATCCAGTTTTTCCAGCTCGCCGAGGGCCTCTTGCGTCTTCTCGCTCAGGCCGCTCGCGGCCACTTGCGGGCGATGGTGCTGCGGGGCGCGGAAGAAGAACCCCGAGGCCGCCAGGTCGGTCTGTCCCTCGACGACCGGCTGGGGCGCTTCGATGGCCTTCCACGCCTCGCCCACCTTCACCAGCGTGCCGATCTGGATCTGGCCGTGCTCGCTGCCGGTCTGCACCACGGCCAGGACGTTCTCGTAGACTTGCACGTCCTTGGCGGAGCCGTCCGTTCCCGCCGGGACGATGCCCGGCTGGCTGCCGCCGAATTGGACCCATTTGGTCTGGGCCGTGACGGCCTTCGATTGCCCGGCGAGCTGCCGGAACTTCGCCGTCGCACCGCTGGCCTTTTCCAGCAATTCCTTGGTCTTTGCCTCGCCGAGACGGAGCGACTGGATCTCCGCGGGCGTCAACAGGACCCGGGCGAACCGGTCCGCGTCCTGCTGGGCCAGCGCGGCAATGACCTCGGCGCTCGCCTCTTCGGCGGAAATCGCGTTCCAGGCGTCGATGGCGCCATCCTCGTCCCTGTCCAACGCCCAACGGGTCCCGGCGGTGGTGTACCAGCGGTACTGGTCCACGCGGCCGTTGAAATCGCCGTCGATATCGCGGTAGACCTCCAGGCCGTCTTTGTAGTAGCACCACTGGTCCACCTTGTTGTCGCCGTTGGTGTCGACGAACCTCCTTAGGGTCAGCCCCTGAGGGTCCTCCACGACCCAGCCGCTTTGGCCGTCCTGGTTCAAGACGAGAACCTTGCACCTGGCGATCTCCTCTTCGCTTGGGCGCGAGTAATCCACGTCCTTCTGCACCGGCGTCAGTTTCAGGGCCTGTTGAGGGGAAGGAACCTCGGCCGGTTGAGCCTGACCGGCCGTCCCCCGCTCAGGACGCGCCGCCGGCTTGGCCGACGGTTTTGCCGCTGCTGGCCGCGGCGCCGTTCCGTAGCCCGCACGCCCGGGAGCGGCGGCTCGCGCAGGCTGGGTCCCCGGGCGCGCTAGGGGTTGCGGGCTGGCGGCGCGGCCGGTCGCCCCGGCCGCGCGCGGTGCGGGCGTCGTCCCGGCGGGTTTGGCGGAGGGGTTGTAGTAGCCGCTAGGAGGGTAGTTGCCGCCTGTCTGACGACTCCCGGGTTGGGTGGTCTGGCCGGATGCCAGCGTGCATAGTGTAACTGCTTGAAGCATCAAGACATAAGTGCGGAACATCCAGGGGCGCCCTAGCTTCCAGCTCATGGTGAGACTCCTCCGTCCAGTGACTGCCTACCGGCTCGCCGTCCAAGCTGGCACCGGCTACTCTCTCTGTTTCGGCCCTGCCCGATTGGAACAATAATCCGTTTGTACTCGTTTTTCCGATTGAATCGATTCTACCGGCCGATCGCGCGCCCTGTTCAGCGGGCTTGGTACGCCAATTCGGGGGGGCCATTTGACAGGGGGCCGGCCGACAATAGAATGCGTTAGTCCAAGGCCGAAACATGCCCCTGCGAACGGTGGGTGTGTTATCGGCCCACTGCCGTGGGGTCTTGGCCGACACGACCCGCGGGGGTGCATAGCTCAGTTGGTTAGAGCGCCACCCTGATAAGGTGGAGGTCCTGCGTTCGAATCGCAGTGCACCCATTTGTCATAAACACCGCCGAATCCT
>CAYGZI010000556.1:0-4317 GCA_964354245.1 uncultured Planctomycetaceae bacterium | reverse complement strand
GTCCCGGCGGGACCGTCTACGGCCGCGGCGCGTACGTGGACGGGACCATCTTCGCCGACGTGCCGCTCCCCTTCGACTCGCTGGGACCAGCGACGACCTTGACCGTACACCGGTCGATTCTGCCCGCCTCCTATCACTCCTACGGCACCGGGAACATCGACGAGGACCCGCGGCTTGTGAATCCCGCGGGCGGCGACTTCCATCTCCGTCCGGGCTCTCCGGCCCTTGGGACCGGACCGAACGGCCTCGACGTGGGCGCGATGGTCGCCGCCGGGGCCTCGATCTCCGGCGAGCCGATGGCCACGACGCACCGGACCGACGCGACGCTGACCGTTGGCGGCCCGGGCATCGCGGCCTACAAGTGGCGCCTGGACGGCGGGGCCTATGGCGCCGAGCTGCCCATCGCCACGCCGATCAACCTGACGGGCCTAGCGCCCGGGGCGCACACGGTGTACGTCCTGGGCAAGGATGCGGCCGGCGTCTGGCAGACCGAAGCCGGCGAGACGGCCTCGCGCGCGTGGACCGTCAGCGCTTCGCCCGCCACGGTGATCCTGAGCGAGGTCCTCGCGAAGAACGTGGCGGCGGTCCTCCACGGCACGACCTATCCCGACCTGATCGAGCTGCAGAACGACGGCACGACCGCGCTGGACCTCGGCGGCATCAGCCTGACGGACAATGCCGACGTGCCGCGCAAGTTCACCTTTGCCAACGGCACGATGCTCGGCGCGGGGCAGCGCCTCACGCTCTATGCCGACAGCGACACGGGGACCCCCGGCATCCATCTCGGGTTCGCGCTCAAGGACACCGGCGACGAGGTGATCTTGACCGATAGTGCGGCCCGCGGCGGCGCGGTGTTGGATAGCGTCACCTTCGGCGTGCAGTTGGCCGACCGCAGCATCGCCCGGCGGCCCGACGGCAGTTGGGGCCTGGCCGTGCCGACGTTCGGCAATGCCAACGCAGCGGCGCGCACGGGCGACCCCTCCACGCTGAAGGTCAACGAGTGGCTGGCCGACGAGAAGGTCCGGCTCACTAACGATTTCGTCGAGCTCTACAACCCCGACGCGCTGCCGTTGGACCTCGCCGGCCTGCACCTGACGGACAAGCCCAACCCCCAGCCCGGCAAGTTCACCTTTGCCCCGCTCAGCTTCATCCAAGGCGCGGGCACGAAGGCACTGACAGCCGACGACGATCCGCAGCAGGGAGCCGACCACTTGAACTTCAAGCTCGCGCACTTCCGCGGCAAGATCGGCGTGCTCGACTCGGGCCTCAACGTGATCGACCAGGTCTTCTACGGTCCGCAGACGACCGACGTCTCGGAGGGACGCACGCCCAACGGCGGGACCGAGTATGCCTTTGAGCCCATTCCCACGCCCAACGTCAATAACCCGTACCTGGGCGGTTCCACCGTAGTCGGAGAGACGACCCACCACCTCTTCGAGTACAGCAAGGTCTGGTCGTACAACCAGACGCAGAACCTGGACGGGACGGGCTGGAACACCACCGGCTACAACTCCTCCGCGTGGCCTGCCGGGCCGGGCCTGCTTTACGTCGAGCCAAACGTGCCGACGTCCCTTCGAGGCACCCCGTTGACTATCGGCCGGGTCACCTACTACTTCCGCACCACCTTCGACTTGCCGCAGGGCGTCGATCCCGCCACCGTCACCAATCTCGTGCTCAGCCACTACGAGGACGATGGGGGCATCGTGTGGATCAACGGGAGCCAGCTCGCGCGGCTTAACATCGCGGGGAGCGTCGCGAACTACGGCGATTGGTCGGGCACGAGCCACGAGTGGTCCACCGGATCTCCCTGGCCGCCGGAAACGGCCGACGTGCCCCTCACCGGCGACCTCGCCAACGTCTTGACCGCCACGGGCAACGTCCTGGCCGTCGAGGTCCACCAGACGAATTCCGCCAGCACCGATATCGTCTGGGGCCTCTCGCTGGACGCCAAGCAGGTGGTCACCGTGGTCACGCCGCCGGTCGATCTCATTCCGGATGCCGCGGTCGCGATGGCCGCCAGCCTGCGGATCACCGAGATGATGTATGCCCCGCCGGGCGGCGGCGACTACGAGTACATCGAGCTCAAGAACATCGGCGCCGCGACGCTCGACCTGAGCGGGGCCCGTTTCACCGGCGGCGTCGACTTCACCTTCCCGCAGGGCACGACCCTGGCCGCGGGCGCCTACACGACGGTTGTCTCCAACCTGACCCGGTTCCGCACCCGCTACGGGGCGGGCCCGAGCGTGGCGGGGGTCTACTCGGGGAACCTCAACAACTCCGGCGAGAACGTCACCCTGGCCCTGCCGGCCCCCTACGATGCCGCGATCCTGAGATTCGACTATTCCGACAGTTGGTACTCCAACAGCACGACCGGGCGCTCGCTGGTGATCTACAACGAAAACCTCCCCGCCGCCACATGGGACAAGAAGGCCTCCTGGCGCCCGAGCGCCGCCGCGATCGGCTCGCCCGGCGGCCCCGAGTCGGCCACCGCAAGGACCGTCGTCATCAACGAGGTCCTCGTCCACCAGGACGCGGGCAACCCGGGCGACTGGATCGAGCTCTACAACACCACTGCCGGCGACATCAACGTCGGCGGCTGGTACCTGAGCGACTCGGGCCTCAATCTCCAGAAGTTCCGCATCCCGGACGGCACGATCATCCCGCATTACGGCTACAAGACGTTCAACGAGCGCGACGATTTCGGCAAGCTCGGCGACCCGGACGCCTTCGCCTTGAGCGAGCTGGGCGACGAGGTCCACCTCTCGACGGTGGGCTACGACGAGCGAGTCGCCTTCGGCGCGAGCGACCGCGACGTCACGCTCGGCCGCCACGTCGCGAGCACCGGCCAGGAGGAGTTCGTTCCGCTCGGCGCCCCGACTGTGAACGCCGCGAACGCCTACCCGCTGGTCGGGCCGATCGCGATCAATGAGATCATGTACAACCCGGCCCTGGAACGGGTGGAGTTCATCGAGCTGCGGAACCTGACCGGGGCCGACGTGCCGCTCTACGACCCCGCCCACCCGGCCAACACGTGGCAGTTTACCGAGGGTGTCAGCTTCGCCTTCCCGACCGGGGCCGTCATCCCGGCCTACGGGTACGCCCTGGTCGTCGCCACGGACGAGGCCGTGTTCCGCCAGGCCTATCCGGACCTGCCGCCGCACGTGCAGATCTTCGGACGATACACCGGCGGGCTGTCGGCCGCCGGCGAGGCGATCGAACTCGAGAGGCCCGGCGATCCCGAGCCGCCGCCCTCGACCGTGCTCCCGTACTACCGCGAAGACCGCGTGTTCTACGACGACGACGTGCCCTGGCCGGTGGGCGCGGATGGCACGGGCGCCTCGCTGGAGCGGAAGCCGGGTACGCTCTACGGCAACGATCCCGCCAATTGGCTGGCGAGCACCGTAGAAGGTGGCACGCCCGGCCGCCCGAATTCCATGATTGCGGCGCCGCCGCCGGCGTCGGTCACCATCGCGGCCACCGATCCGGACGCGGCGGAGCAGGGTCAGGAGCCGGGAGTCTTCACCGTCACTCGCACGGGCGGCGATCCCGCGTCGCCGTTGGTGGTCTACTACCGGGTCGACCCGTCGTCGACAGCCTCCGTCTCGGACTACTTGCCGCTCTGGGGCCACGTCGTGATCGAGGCGAGCCAATCGACTGCCACGGTCGTGGTGACGCCGGTGGACGACCTGTTCGCCGAGGGGCCGGAGACGCTGATCCTGGTCGTAGACCCGGATCCTTACTACTACACGGCCGGCACGCCGTTCATCGCGACCGTGACGATTGCCGACAGCGCGATCGACACCACGATTCCCACGGCGGACATCCTGGACGTCGCTCCTGATCCGCGAGTTACCGGCATTGATGCGATCGCCATCGCCTTCAGCGAGCCGGTCTACGGACTGGACAAGAACGACCTGACGCTCACGCGCAACGCCATCGTCGTCCCGCTCACCGCGAGCCAGAATCCGACCACCGCGGACAACATCACCTGGACGGTGCCGAACCTGAACACCCTCACGGGGACGCTGATTGGCAGCACCACCACCAACTACGTCCTGACGCTCACGGCCGCCGGCTCGGGCATCACGGACACGGCCGGCAACGCCCTGGCGGCCAATGCCAGCGACGCCTGGGTCCTCAATCCCGCGACCTTCAACGGCACCCCCAACGCCGACACCTACGAGTTCATCGCGGCCGGCGGCGTGGGCGGTCTGCCCACCATGCACCAGTTGAAGGTCGCGCTCGCCGGCACCCCGATGGTGACCTACCTCTACGACGCCGCCGGCCCCGTCACCTTGAGCATCAACGCCCAGGCCG
>CAYGZI010000555.1:0-4328 GCA_964354245.1 uncultured Planctomycetaceae bacterium | reverse complement strand
AACGAAAAATCCTGCGGTTTCCTGCGTTCTCCCCGGCAAGGGCGCCAGCGCCACCTTAGA
The DNA here is from genome assembly GCA_964354245.1 of uncultured Planctomycetaceae bacterium. Lineage (GTDB taxonomy): Bacteria > Planctomycetota > Planctomycetia > Pirellulales > Thermoguttaceae > CAYGZI01. The sequence goes on along the minus strand of CAYGZI010000555.1, from coordinate 4,268 downwards.
CACCGTGCGCCAGTCGATCGAGGCCCTGCCGTTCGGCTTCCTCCAAAAGGTCGACTCCCAGAACCTGCTCACTTTCATCGTCGACGAGCACCCGCAGACCATCGCCCTGGTCCTCTCCCACGTTCCCCCGACCCAGGCCGCGGCGATCATCGCCGGGCTCCCCGCCGAGCGCCAGCTCTCCGTGGTCCGGCGGATCGCCACCATGGGGCAGACCAGCCCCGAGATCATCCACGAGGTCGAGAAAGGGCTGGAGCACCGCATGTCGAGCGTGATGAGCCAGCAGTTCGAGAAGACCGGCGGGGTGGCGGCGGTCGCGGAGATCCTCAACGTGGTGGATCGTGCGACCGAGAAGAGCCTGCTGGAGAACCTCACCCAGGAGGACGCCGAGTTGGTGGAGGAGATCCGCCGCTTGATGTTCGTGTTCGACGACATCACCAAGTTCAGCGACCGCGACATCCAGTCGATCCTCAAGAACGTGGAGAGCTCGCAGTGGGCCATGGCCCTGAAGGGCGCCAGCGAGGAACTCAAGCAGAAGATCCTCGGAAACATGTCGAAGCGGGCCGCCACGCTGCTGTTGGAGGAGATGGAGTACCTCGGCCCCGTGCGGGCCTCCAGCGTCGAGCAGGTGCAGCAGCAGATCGTGGACATCATCCGCCGCCTGGAGGATGCCGGCGAGATCACCATCCACGGCGCCGAGGAAGAAGAGCGCTTCGTGCAGTAGGAGGCTGCGGGCCTCAACGGCGACGGGCGGCCCTGACCCTCCTCAACTCTCTTCCACGGCCTTCAGGATGTCCGGCACCCGGTCTTCCTTGCCGATGGCCATGACATGCACTCCGTCGCAGAGCTTTTGCTCGCGCAACTGCCGGATCATCCGCCCGGCAATGCGGATGCCGATCTCGATCCCCTTCCCCTTCTCCGCCTTGGCCAGTTCGTCGATGAGGGCATCGGGCACGAAAATGCCGGGGACGTTCTTGTTCATGTACCGGGCCATGCCCACGGAGACTAGAAGCACGATCCCGGCCATGACTTTGACGTCGTGCCGGCGGGCCTCCTGCATGAACCGCTTGAAGTTGTCGAGGTCGTAGATCGCCTGGGTCTGGAAGAACCTGGCCCCGGCGGCGACTTTTTTGCGGAACTTGATGAGCTGCGGCTCGATCGGGTCGGGCTCGGGCGTGACCACCGCGTCGGCGAAGACCTCGGTCTTGCCCTGGAGGTCCTTGCCCGCCAGGTCCTTGCCAAGGTTCAGCAGGCCGACGGTTTGCAGCAGTTGCACGCTGTCCAGATCGAAGACCGGCTTGGCCTGCGGGTGGTCGCCCACCGAGACGTAGTCGCCCGTCAGACAGAGCACGCTCTTCACTCCCAGGACCCACGCCGAGAGGAGCTCCGATTGCAGGGCCAGGCGGTTGCGGTCGCGGCAGGTGAGCTGGAGGATCGGCTCGCCGCCCCGGTCGAGGATCAGCCGGCAGACGGCCAGCGAGCTGACGCGCATCACCGAGCTTTGGTTGTCGGTCACGTTGAGGGCATCGACCTTGTCCTTGAGCAGATCGATGTGGTGGATCATGTCCGCAATGTCGGTCCCTTTGGGCGGACCGACTTCCGCCGTGACCACGAACTCCTTCTCGGCGAACGCCTTTGCCATCGCGGCGACCATCAACTCACTCCCTCTTCAGCTCTTGTTTCGCGTTTTCGCTCTTTCGCGTTTTCGTGATTCGTCCGGCCGTTTGTACCGCTTCTCTCACTCGTTGCCTTCGGCCTGCTCGAAGGCCTCGTGCGTGAACCGGCCGGGCTTCGTCATTGCGCTGTAATCCTTGGGGGGCTGGAGCTTCGTCATCAGGTCCAACCGTCCGAGCTTCTCCAAGCGCCGGTAGATGAGCGTCCAGGCGCAGTCCTTCTGGCCGTCCACTTCGCACTTGCCGTGGTTGGTGCCGCCGCACGGGCCGTTCAGCAGATTCTTCGCACAGAGGGTCATGGGGCAAATCCCCCCGGTCTGGTCGAGGATGCACTCCGCGCAGGCCATGCAGCGCTGCGACCACTGGCCCGGGCCCTCGGCCACGCCGATGAACCGCGTGTTCAGGGCCGGCAGCACGATCTTGTTGTCGTAGCGCTCGGCGAGGAACTGCACGCCGGCCCCGCAGGCCGTGGAGATCACCGCGTCGTACTGGTCCACGTACTTGGCGAGCTGATCGAGGTACTCCTTGTCGCACTGGCGGGTGACGGTGATCTCGTCGATGCGGCGGTTCTTGCCGGCCAGTTTGCCTTTCATGCGCAGCTCGGCGGCCAAGAGCTCGACCTGCTTCTCGCCGCCGGACATGCACACGGCCACGCAAGTGCCGCAGCCGGCAATCAGGACTTTCTCGAAACCCTCAATCATGGCTTCGATCTGATCGAGGGGCTTTCGTTCTGCGACAATCATGCTGATTCTCCTGGGGCAGACAGGAATGTCTGTCCTCCTGGGGCGGCCGGGAGTGGCTGTTCTTCGCGGACAGACAGGAATGTCTGTCCTCCTGGGTCGGGGATCAGCGCTCCAAATCGGGCCGGCGGCAGCGGCGGATGCTCATCCACGGGATTTGCGAGCTTTCCGCCGGCATCCTGTCCGGCCGCGGCCCGCAGCCGGTTGGGCCCCAGCTTGCGCACCCGCTCGGTCATTTCGTTGGCCCGCGCGGCAAACAAGGGTCCGGCCGAAGCTGGAATGTGGAAGAACTCCAGCCGCTCGGGCTCGACGCCGATCTCGGCCAGAAGTTTCTTCGCGTATGCCACCACCTGGATCGCCCGCAGGTTCCCCTCCAGGAAATGGCAATCGCCCTTGGCACAACCGGCCACGTAAACGCCGTCGGCCCCGTCCTCGAAGGCTCGAAGCAGAAGCACCGCGTCGATCTTGCCCGTGCAAAGGATCTTCACCACGCGGACGTTGGGGGCATAGTCCAGCCGCATCGACCCGGCCAGGTCGCCCGCGGTGTACGCGCAGTAGGTGCAGCAGAAGGCCACTAGCTTGGGCTCGAACGGGTGGCTCATGGTTTCCCTCCGGATTGCACGGATTGGCTGCTGGGGCACGCTGCGCTTTGCCCCAGCCACCCGGCGTCCTCAAACGCCGCATCGCCAAACAGCACGTCAATCTTGGATGCAATCTGCTCGTCGCTGTAGCTCCGCGTGACGATGGCCTTGCGCGGGCAGGCCGACGCACACAGCCCGCAACCCTGGCAACTCGCCGGCTCGATGTACGCCACCCCTTCCTCGTTGATCTCCGGCACGTCGTACGGGCAGAGCCGCACGCAGGTCAGGCACGCCGCACAGCGGGCGGGGTCCACCTGGGAGACGACGCCCGAACGCTCCATGGTCGGCCGGGAAATGATCGTGGCCGCCCGGGCCGCAGCACCTTGGGCCTGGCTGATGCACTCGGACATCGTCTTCGGGGCGTGGGCCAACCCGGCCAGGAAGATGCCTTCGCTCGGGAAGTCCAGCGGGCGGAGCTTCATGTGGGCCTCGAGGAAGAACCCGTCGGCATTGAGCGGCACCTTTAAGAGTTGCGAGACGACTGCCGCCTGCGGATCGGGCCGGATCGCCGCGGAGAGCACGACCAGATCGGGCCGCAGCTCGATGGGCCGGCCGATCGCGTCGTCGATGACCGTCACGCGGAGGTCCATGTTGTCGATTTCCGGTGGGACTGCGCTGCGCTGGTCCCACCCTACCTCCACCTCAGGTTTCTTTTCTGGATCGAAGCGGATGAAGATCACGCCGGCCTCGCGGGCCCGGAGGTAGTGGAGCTCGCTCATCCCATAGGTCCGCATATCGCGGAAGAGGACGTACACTCGGGCGGCCGGGTTCGCCTGTTTGATCGCCAAGGCGTTCTTGACTGCCTCCTGGCAGCAGACGCGGGAGCAGTAAGGATGATCTTCCTCGCGCGAGCCGACGCATTGGATCATCACGACTTCGCGGAGCCCTGCGGCGAAAGCGGGGTCTTCGAGCTTCTCCTCCAATTCGAGCTGCGTGAGGAGCTTGTCGCTTTCCGGGTAGTGATACTCGGTCGGCTCGTAAGGCGTTCCGCCGGTGGCGACGATCACGGCCCCGCCGCCCAGCTCCACGCGCCGGCCGTCCTGCGTCAGCCGCATCTTGAACTTGCCGACGTGGCCGGAGAAGTCCTCGACGGTCGCGCCGGTGTAAAGCCGCACCAGGGGATGCTCCTTCACGCGGCGGATCAATGCAGCCAGATGCGCCTGCGGATCGGCTGCGGAAAAGGGGACAGGCACCTTTTGTGCGAAGCACCCTCCGGG
>CAYGZI010000554.1:0-4333 GCA_964354245.1 uncultured Planctomycetaceae bacterium | reverse complement strand
ACCGCCCCAACCGCGGCCAAGACGTTCTTGACCTGCTCCCAGAACCCGGCCTCGCCGGGGGCTTGTTGGCCGGCTTCGGCTGTGGGCGCCTGGATGGCGGCCGGAATGCCGCTTTCGGGTACTGGCGCCAGCCTGGCCGGCGCCTCGCGCTGGATAGAGATGGGTTGGGCAGAGGCCCAAGCGGTCGGCGCGGTGTTTCGTCCGACGCGACTCGGACCGGCCGGGATCGAGGCCAATGGCGCCGGGCTCGCGGGGTTGGGTGTGCGTGCCGCGGCAGAGAGAGCCCCGCTCGAGTTGTTGCCAGTCCTGGCCGCGATCGTGGCCGCATCCGGCCCAAGCCGCTGGAAATCGCTCATCACCGGGGTCAGGAACCATCGCACGCGCCCGCTGTAGCTCCCCGCCGTTTCGCCCCGGGCCGAGCCGAAAAGCACGCCGGCCAGCTCGCCGCGCCCGTTGAAGATCGGCCCGCCGGAGTCCCCGTTTCGCGCCGGGGCCGACAGCTCCACCATCTCGTAGGGCTGGTTTCGGCCCGGAGATACGTACTGCGTACACCGGCCGGCGATCGTGCGATAGGAGCCGTCGCCGTAGCCGGCGATCGCGAGCGGCTCGCCGGGCCGAGGGGGGGCGGCGGCCAACGGGATGGGCTCCGCGTTCGGACGCCAGATAGCCAGCGCGGCGAGGTCCCAGTCGCGGTCCGAGCGCAAGAGCGTGGCCGCGCTGCGGAATCCATCGGGGAAGGCGACTGCGATCGGGCCGGCGGCGTCGCGGACCACGTGCCAGTTGGTCACGACCAGTCCGTGGTATTGGCTCACCGCCACCAAGGCGCCGGAGCCCAGCGAGGTCCCGTTGCGCTCGGGGACGATAATGCGGACGACGGCGGGATGAGGGACATTGGCCCGGGCGGCCCCCTGGGCGAAAGGATACTGCTGCCAGGGCCCCGCTGGGTTCAGCGGGGTCTGCCCGGCGGCGGCCGCCGCGACCAGCAGGATGGGGAGTCCAAAGAGCGTTTTCACGCCTCGGCCGACCTTACTTTGCGGCCAACACGCGGACCGTGCGGCGCTGGGCCTCGTTTTGCACGATCCGCCGCAGCAGCTCGCGGCGGAGCCTTTCCAACTCGGACGTCTTGGAGGATTGCGTCTTAATGGTCTGCATGGAGCCACCTATGCGGCGATGGGCCGGCCGCCCTTGAGATCCTCGCTGCGTTGGGGGAAGTCCTGGCCGTCGTTGTAGAGCTGTTTGAGGCGCCGCAGCTCCGCGCGGAAGGCGTGCTCGACCAGCTTGGTGAGGGTCAGCCGCGCAGGGTATCCGGCTAAGAACACTGTGGCATCCCGTGCCTCGTCCAACAGGTCCGCCGGCAGGTAGAGCGTTGCCCGGACCTTGGGCGAAACATCGCTCGAATGACAAACCTTCACGATCTTCTCTCCTTGCGCTTGCGCGCCCACGTTTGGTGAAACGTCCTACGTTTTCGTCACAGCAACTTACTCGGACGCCGCAAAGGCCCCGGATGAGACTTCCCCCGGCGCCTGCTACGGCTTGCCGGCCGGGGACTTCCGGCGGCTTCGCTAAGAAGGCCGCAGCAGGCAAGGTTTGCCCAGGCGGCAAGGTTGCCGCCCCTTCGCCGACCCGTTGGAGGAAGCGTTTTCCGCAGCGAACGTCGAGCCCGCTAGACTTTCTTCGGGTGGTCTGCTACCCTTATGGAGGTGGAGGAAATAGCGATGATCGAATCGATCGAATTCCGCAACTTCAAGGTTCTTCGCGACTGCAAACTCCCGCTGGGTCGCTGCAACATCCTCGTGGGGCCGAATGGGAGCGGGAAAAGCACGGTCCTGCGAGCCTTAGAATTCCTAAGCGGCCAAAGGCAGCCGCAGTCCGAGCGCGTAGGTACCGTGGGGCTGGCAAACGCGGACAACCCCACTACTGAGGTCCGCGCGACATGGGCACATGGTGAGGGACGCGTCTCCTTCGGGCTCCGTTGGCAGCACGCGGAAGGACCGCGAGTAAGTCTGTTCGTAGAGCAAAAGAGCGATCGCATCACCAATCTGCCGGATGCCGTCCGAAAGCGTATCCGAGTCTACTCTTTGGAGGCGAAAGCAATAAGTTCCACGGGCGGACAGCCGGGGCAGAGCGAATTGGGTTCGGACGGAAGCGGGTTCGCCTGGGTTTTGGCGCGACTCCACGATCGGTTCCGCGATCGGTTTGAGAAGCTCAGCAAGCAGTTGACATTCTGGCTCCCCGAGTTCACAGAAGTCACTTTTGACTTCCATCAGAGCCAGCGTGTTTTCTTCCTCCGGCGCCGCGAAGGGGGCCACGAAATCCCGGCGTCTCAACTATCGCAAGGAGAATTGCTGACGCTCGCATTGCTCACGCTCGCGTATCTCCCGGAGCCACCAACGTTGATCGCGCTAGAGGAGCCCGACCGGGGGATCCATCCGCGCTTGCTGCGGCTGGTCCGGGATGCACTCTATCGTCTCAGTTATCCCGAGAACTATGGCGACGACCGAGAGCCGACTCAGGTCATTGCGACGACACACTCGCCGTACTTCCTTGATCAGTTCAGCGAACATCCCGAGGAAATCGTGATCGCAAACCGGTCGGGAGACAACGTTCAATTCGAGCGGCTTTCGGAGCAGCCTTACATGGACGAGATCCTCGCGGGCGCGAGGCTGGGTGATATCTGGTACACGGGCATTTTGGGCGGCGTCCCAAGTGAACCATGAAAGTCGCCGTTCTAAGCGAATCTCCCGCGGACGAAGCGGCGATCCGAGTGTTCGTTGACGGGCTACTGCGCGAGCAGACGGAGTCCTGCCAACGGCCGCGCAGCCCATCCGGGGGAAAGGACGCGGTGTTCGGCAGTTTGCCGTCCGTACTGACTCACCTCCATTACCGAACGGATGCCGATGCCCTCTGTGTCGTTGTGGACTCCGATCTTTCACCGCTCCACGATCCGTCGCACGAGCAACCTGACAAGCTGAATCTGAAGTGCCGGTTGTGCAGGTTGAGGAGCATCGTAACCACAGTGCAGACCGCGCTACGTCCTGTGCCGGGCAGACCCGCTATCAAGACCGCTATTGGTCTGGCAGTCCCCCAGATCGAAGCGTGGTACTAGGCCGGACGTGATCCGCACGTGAACGAAGCCCTTTGGAATCAGTTTCTGAGTGCGGCCTTGCCGCGATACCGGCGCGAGGATCTCAAAGTGAAGGTCTACGGGATAGATCGGCCCCTGCTGGCCCAGGCAATCGAATGTGCAAGGAAGGAGGCCGAGCGGATCGTGCGAGATGGGCACCTGCCGCTCCTGGAAAAGCTCTTCCCGATAGGCTTCGGGGCCTTCGCTGGCGACGTGCGGGCTTGGCGAACTCAAGGTTGAGCTACGGAGATTGCGATCGCCGGATCTCGGTCGACGAGGCGTCTTCGCGGAACTCGCCGGCGGGAATCTCCTGGCAGCAAGCGCGAAGCTGCGGAGGCAGGTCGAGGTCGGAGAGCCCCACAAAACGGCCCTCCTCTTGGCGCCCGAAGACGAGGAAGCGGCAGCCCCGGGCCGCGATCTGGTCGATCGCCCGTTGGCAGGCGGTGGCGTCGCCGCCGAAGTAGCGGGGGTCGGCAATGCGGCGGAGGGTGTCTGCCCCAACCACGAACGTCCCCCCGGCGAAAAGCCGCGATTTTTCCTCGAACGTGGCCGCACGCGTCAGCCAGAGCGTCTGGTCTGCGGAGAACAGACCGGACCGCCGGTGGATCTCCAGGAAATCAAGCGGCGGCTTGTCCACGTTGAGGATCGAAATCTCGAACTCGACCGGCTGCCCCAGTCGCTGCTCGGCGATCTCCGCCATGCGGCGATGGCCCACGTGGATGGGGTGGAATGCCCCGGGGAAGACGACCCGCGTGCCGGAAAAGGTGACGGGCACCTTTTGCCTGAAAGGCCCGCGACCAACCTCCGGTCGGTGCCCGGCTTCGCACAAAAGGTGCTTGTCACCTTTTCCCACAGGCTGGAAGCCTGTGCTACGATCGGCCGGCCGCGCCGCGCCGCTCTGCTGCACCGCCTCGACTCGCCCGGCAAGAAGGTCCTGCCACGATGCCGGCGCCACGGCTTCCGCCGCTTCTAATGGCTCGTCGTCCAGTAGTCCCGTTTCAACCCGCTCGTCCAGACCGCAGGCCCGGGCGACCGCGTTGAGCACCAGAGATGTGACGACCGCCTCTTCTTGTGCCCGGCTGCGGCGCCCTTTCACCAGTTGCACCGACTGGCTGACCGTCATCGCGCCGGTTTGGATCGCGAAGTGGGCACGGTGCGGCCCGCGCTTCGGCCGATCCGTGGCCAGGCTCGCCGTACACGCCACGCCAG
>CAYGZI010000553.1:0-4347 GCA_964354245.1 uncultured Planctomycetaceae bacterium | reverse complement strand
GATCGATCCGCGCGATTCCGCGGCCCACGTCCTTGCCGACGGATTCGCTGACGCGGAGGGTAAGTTCCTTGGCTGGCGGGGCGGTTGTGAGCATCCCAATCCCTCTTCAACTCCTATCGCAGCAGTTGGATCTTGAGTATTCCATTGGCGCAGTCCCACTGCATCTTCTCGGCCGCAAAGCGGCTGGGCAGCGCGACCTCCTTGTGGTACCGCTTCTCGCCTCGCCGGGCCGAGATCGTCAGCCGATCGCCGGCCAGGTCCAGTTTCACGTCCTTCTTGCTCACCCCGGGAATCTCGGCCAGGATGAGGACGTGATCCTCTTCCTCGTGGACGTCCACCAGGGGCTCGCGCACGTCTTCGACCACGGTTTCTCCTGAGGGTTCCCGGTGGATATTGCCGAAGGGCTCGACCTTGATCTCCTGCTCGCCCCGGTCGCCCAGTCCCGTCTTGATGGAGAAGCCGTACACTCCGTGGAGCTTTCCCTGCGGATCGAGCTTCAGGTCGCCGCTGCGGGAGAGTTCTTTGCCTCGTTCGGCCAGGTTGGCCAGTTTTTCCAGCACGTCGCCGAACTTGCCCAGCACGCCGCCGAGGTTCAAGCCGAGGTCCGTCTTGGCCTCGCGGCCGGCAGGGCCTTGCCTTGTCGATTTGGTCCGGTTCTTTCGCGCTTTGGTCATCACACCAACCTTTCAACAGAAATGGAGGCTTTGCGGGACTTCAACGCCATCTCCTGCTGCGTTCCACGTCGAGAAACGCAGATCGGGCTCAACGGGTCGGCTTCGGAGCGCTTGGCCTCCAGCGCACTCGGCGGCCCGGCCGGGAGCGGCTGCGGCGGGCGGGCGACGGGCGGCGGTACCCCCTCGTGGGCCTGCGAGGACTGCCACCACCAGCCTATGCCGAGTTCGCGCGCTTTGTCCACGGAACAGATCAGCAGGCGGATCTGGATCGTCAAGAGCTCGATGTCGCAGAGCTTGATCTTGATGTCGCCGACGATGACCACACCCTTGTCGAGCACCCGCTCCAGCACCTCGGCCAGGCCCTGCGAATGGGTGCTGGTGGGGATTACCTGAGTATGCGCCATGGGAACTTACTTTTCTGCGAGTCTTTCAGTGCAAAGTGATTAAGTGATTTGCACTCGGCAATCTGCGCCTTTTCAGCGGAGCCTGCCCAGGGATCCCAGGTTGAGGTTCAGGTCCTCGTCGGTGAAGTCAAACAGCCGCTTCAGGCGGTCCATTTCCTCGGAAAGCCGGAGGAACGTCGTCCCGAGCCGCTCGACCTCCTCGGGACGCAGGGAGCCGCCTTCGATCCGCCGCAGGGCCTGCCGCTCCAGCACCTCCCGCAAGAGCTCGACGACCGTCAGCACCAACTGCATCAGCCCGTTGCGCACGTTGTCCGGATCCAGCCGGATCGGGGGCCGCTTGGCAGCGGCCGCACCCACCGCCTGTGGCGCGGTGGAAGCCGGATCAGGAAACAGCGCGGAGAGCCCGTTCCCGCTAACCATGCGCGACCTCCGCCAAAGCCGGCCTCGCGGGGAGCCATCCGGCCTGCCGGGCGGTCTCCGCGGAGCTGAGCATCACTTGCAGCCGAAGGTAAACCAACTCGATGTCCGCGACGTTGATCGCGACGTCGCCGGCAAGCACGACTCCCGTGTTGAGCAGGCGATCCACCAGCTCCAACAGGGTGCCGTCGCCCGGCGGCATCAGTTCAACGGGTTCTTCCAAGGCGTTTTCCTTCTTCCTGCTCCGTCGCCCTCTCCTCGTCCGCGTCCCGCCCGCCCCGCACCCTCTCCAATCGGTCGATCAAGTCGCTTTCGCGGACGTTGAAGTCCTCGTCGGTGATCTGGTGGGCCTCGATCTGCTGGTACAAGTCGGAGAGCGCAGCCAGGATGGCTTTTTCCTGGGCATCGAGGTCTTCCTCGGCCGCCTTCTGGACCGTCCGGCAGATGGCCGCCACGCCCTTGAGAGGGGCCAGCAGGATGTCGTCCAAGAGAAACATGGCTCATCCCTCCACCGCTTGCGCGTCCTCTGCGGGAGATGGTTCTCGACAGGCCGCTTGCAGGTCAATATCGGCGAAGTTGTGCGGGGCCCAGGGGCCGGTGTATTTGAAGCAGTAGTGGTGGTCAAAATGACGAGCGAGGACCTCGATCCCCTCTTCCCATTGCTGCCGACGGTTCTTTTCCACCAGGCACGCCAACTTCATAATCATCTTCTCCTCGCCGGGGTCGATGGTGCGGATCTCGACGCAGTATGGCGACAAGGCCTGGATTACCTGGCGGGTGTGGCGCTCGCGGCTCTGCTCCAACAGCGTCCCGAAGAGCCGGCCCACTTCAACCTTCTCCCCCAGGGTCGATTGCCTGCCCGGCCGGAAGAGCCGGTCGCGCATCTCCTCCAGCTCCCGGTGGGTCGCCACGAAGAACTCGAAGATGTTGGGGGTCTGCCAATAGACGCTCAAACCCATCTCCACCTTGCCCCGCAGCCGCTGGAGCTGCTCGAGCAGGACGTCGCGGTTCGCGCGGAGGACCTCCCGCAGTTGCTCTTCGCTGTTGGCGATCGCACCGAAGGCGACGGGTAGAATCGGCCGCTGGTCGGCCAGGTCGCGAAGTACGTGATGGTGTGCAGCCAGGTTCGATCGCTGGGGACGGATCTTGTGCGCAGTCACCCGGGTAACGACCGCCGCCAGCGAGCCCTCGGCTATCTGTTCAACCTCGCCATTCTCAACGCCGGGGACTTCAACCGGCACGGCGCCTTGCGCCACGGTGATTGCATAAACGTACAGACCCGTTTCCGTTGCGTTCGCGGTGCTTGGCACGCCGTTTCCTCCTGAAAAAGGCCTTCGGCGACGCCCTCGGGGGCGCGTCGGCGGCGTTTGCGTGCTATGTCATGCCTTCAGCGTGGAATCTTCGCCCCGCCGGGCGCTCGCGACGAGCTCAACCCATTTCATCTGGCCGTCCTGGGTCCGGATGGCCAACAAGGCCCCGCACACGAAACACCTGACCCGCCCGTCGTAGTCGTTGTAGCCGTCGCGCAGATCGACGCAGTGGCCGCAGGACAGACAATTCATTTTCATCGAATAGCTCCTTCATCGGATTCGGCGTCTTGGCGGCCGCGTTTCACGATCACTGCTGCCTGAGTTCTTTCTTCAACCCGTACGCGAGCACGTTCAACTGGGCGTCCAGGCGGAGCAGGTAGAGATGCTCGTCCAACACGGGCCGCGTCAGATGGGTCGACAACCGCAACGACTGGATGGTCGCGTTGGGTTGCCAGACTTCGGCTTCCGCCTCCCACCAGGTTTTTTTGTCCACCTCGACCGAGGCCAGCTTGACGATGTTCACCCGGTCGACCCCGGGCAGCGACTCTTGCAGGAAGTGGCACGCGGCGGTCCGTAAAGCGTCCATGCTTGGCCGGTCGGCTGAATTGACGAGCTCCATGTTCACTACTCCCAATCCGGGTGTGGGGCAGGTTGCCAACCTGCCCCACGGCCTCCTAGCAGACGCCCTGTCCTCGACAGCGCGTGCAATGGAAGAGGCCGCTCTTTCCCTGTTTTCCGGTGCCGCGACAGTTGGGGCAGGTGGCGGCGCCTTCGCGGACCTCGACGACGCCCACGCCGCGGCAGGCCAGGCAGGTCAGGGTCCCGTTCGTGCGCCCGGTCCCACGGCATTTCAAGCACCCGATCGCGGGCGGTTTCACCGGCACGTGGCCGTGGCCCCTGCACACTCCGCAAGCGCCGCCGCAAGCGTCACGTCCGCTGCCGTGACAGAAACCGCACTCCACCGACTCTACATAGAGCAGTTTTCGGCTGCCCATGACGGCGGCCCGGTCGCCCAGACGGTCGAGGACCTTTTCAGCGCATTCAGACATCGGTTTAAGCTCCTGTTTTTCAGCCCCGCGGGGCCTCAAGCGACGCGAGCAAGCGGGCTTCCTCTCGTTCGATCTCGGCCAGTCGTCTCTCGCCGCTCTCCATGCGTTCCCCGAGCAACCGGACATCCCTGTCGCGGTGTTCCTTTTCGAACGCGAGTCTGGCCAGACGGGTGTACTTGCGTCGTGGACTTGCTGCATCACCCAACAGGGCGTTGCTCCTCGTGCGGATGTTCGACGCGGTTCTGCGGGGTGTGTTCCTCATGCCCAAGTCTCCTTGCTTTGCCAATTGAGCGTCAGGAATGTGTCGTGGGGCAGATTGCCAACCTGCCTGGGCAGATTAGCAATCTGCCCCACGGCAATCGGCAGGGCCGTCCACGGCCCCGCCTGAACTCCAAGCCTTGCGGATCCCCTCCCGGACCACCTCGTCCGAAAACGCCCTCTTGCCGGTATCCTTCCTCGGCTCCTCCAGCCCGAGCGCGTCGCGACAGGTACG
>CAYGZI010000552.1:0-4358 GCA_964354245.1 uncultured Planctomycetaceae bacterium | reverse complement strand
TTTCTTGGCAGTTGGCGGCGTGTGATTTGTCGGCCAGAATTGACAATAATCCCCGGCCCCGACTGGGCCGACACGGCCAGGCTCTTTCCCCCTGCCCCCTGATCTCCGACCCCTGCGCCTCTGGTACCGGATACGTAGATCAACTAGAATGGGAGACTGCCGGCGAGAATCATCACCGAGAGCTTCTTGAGGTGGATGCATCCATGGCCGGACGCAAGGTTTTCGGGAGACGGTTCCATGACCGGTGCGGGTACGTCAAGCGGCTTGGCGTGCAGTGTGCTGGTCTTGAACCGCTCGTACGTCGCCATCCACGTCATCGGCGTGCGCCGGGCCTTTAGCCTGATCTGCCGGGAGCTGGCCGAGGTCATCCACTCCGAAAACGGCCAGTTCGCCAACTACGATTTCGAGTCCTGGCGGGAATTCTGCGAGCCCCGGGCCGACGCCAAGCAGCCCCACGAAGACTGGATCCGCTCGGTCCATTTCGAGATCCAGGTCCCGCGGGTGATCCGGCTCCTGAGGTACGACCGGCTTCCAGCGCGATCGCTCCGGCTGAACCGCCATACGGTCTTCGCCCGGGACGAACACTCGTGCCAATACTGCGGGCGGCGATTCCCCAGCGGGCAGTTGAGCCTGGACCACGTGGTTCCGCGGAGCCGTGGAGGAACGACGTGCTGGGAGAATGTAGTCTGCTGCTGCCTGGGGTGCAACGTCAAGAAGGGGGGGCGGACCCCACATGAGGCTCACATGCGACTGGTCGCAAAGCCGACGCGGCCCAAACGGAGCCCCCTGTTGACCCTCAAGCTGCGAAACCCGAAATACGATAGCTGGAGGACTTGGCTGGACGGGGCGGTTTGCGGGGTTTTGGTGTAGGCCCTCCTAATGCTCCGCCAGCGGCGTCTTCTTCTCCGTGATCACCGGGTACTTCGGGGCCATCTCGGCGTTTAATTGGATGTAGCTCTCCCACTCCGACGGAACATTGTGGTCCATGAAGATCGCTTCCACCGGGCACTCGGGGATGCACGCCTCGCAGTCGATGCACACCTCGGGGTCGATGTAGAGGATGCGGTCCGCCTCGTGAAAGCAATCGACCGGGCACACGACCACGCAATCGGTGTACTTGCAGTCGCGACATGGTTCACAGACAACGTGGGTCATGGTGGCTCCCCTCGGATCGAATAGATGCTGCCCGCAGGCCCAACCGCCCCAACTCCCTGCCGCCACAGCAGTTGAAACCGGACGCAAACGCCAAGGCAAATCTTAGACGGCCCACGGAAAGCTGTCAATCCCGCACACCCCTCTAAGGAGTGCTATCAGGGCCTTCGGCTTGTTCAGCCACCAATTTGCTGTTACAATGCTTATGTCGGGTTGGCTCTTTCGCTCGGATCGATGGTGGTGCCTTTCGGGCGGAACGCGTCGTTTGAGGGCTCTTGCCTGCCACCAGGAAAGACGCCATTGTGCTCTCCGAAATCGACCGCAACCTCCTCGAACGATGTCTCCAACGCAAACCGAGGGCGTGGGAAGACTTCGTTGACCGGTTTCTGGGCCTGGTGATCCACGTCATCAACCACACCGCTCAGGCCCGGAGCGTCCGTTTGAGCCCCGAGGACCGCGATGACCTGAGCGGCGAGGTCTTTCTGGCGTTCTTGAAGGACGACTTCGCCATCTTGCGCCATTTCCGCGGTCAGAGCAGTCTAGCCACCTATCTGACCGTTGTCGCGCGCCGGATCGTCGTCAAGGGACTACTCCGCCAGAGGCCCGCCGCGCGCCTTGCCGACGGCGCCCACAGACGGCCTCCCCCGCCCGCCCCATCGTCTCAGGAAGCGGATGATCGCATCGCCAACCGGGACGAGGTCGAGCGATTGCTCGAAGGACTTCACCAGAACGAGGCCCGAGTTGTGCGCATGTACCACCTCGACGGGATGAGCTACCACGAGATTAGCGCAGCCATCGGGATCCCGGAGAACAGCATCGGGCCGATCTTGAGCCGTGCCCGCGGCAAACTGCGCCGCGCCGGGGTGAGTCCCGGGAGCCATTGACCGCTCACAAAGCCGCGACCGGCGGTCGCGCCGGATGAGCCCGCGACCGGTGGTCGCGGTGAATGGGAGCGCGAGCACGGATCACGGCGAAAGGGAGCGCGACCCCCGGTCGCGGCTTTATGCTCGTCGCCCGAGCAGCTCGTGCGCCTCGGGCCGCGGCGCGTCCTGCTCGTTGTCCCAGTAGGGCGACATCCGTCGCAGATTGGCGACCACCTGCGGGAAGACATCGAGGATCCGCTCGATCTCTGCGTCGGTGTTGTAGCGGCTGAGGCTGAAGCGGACCGAGCCGTGGATCGCCGTGAACGGCACGCCCAGGGCCTTGAGCACGTGGCTCGGCTCCAGCGACCCCGAGGTGCATGCCGAGCCGCTCGACGCGCAGATGCCGTGCGAGCTCAACTGGTAGAGGATCCCCTCGCCCTCGATGAAGTGGCAGGAGATGTTGAGCGTGTTGGCAAGCCGCGGGGCCCCTTTACCGTTGACCTGCACGCAGGAGATCCTCTCCACAAGGCCGTCTTCCAGCCGGTCGCGCATCCGGCGCACCCGGGCTTCGTCCGCCGCGTGGTTCACGGTCGCCAGCTCCATCGCCCGGGCCAGGCCCACGATGTAGGGCACGTTCTCCGTCCCGGCGCGTCGGCCTTCCTCCTGGTGGCCGCCGATCATGAAGGGCCGGCAGGGCGTCCCGCGGCGCAGAAAGAGCACGCCCACTCCCTTGGGCGCGTGCAGCTTGTGGCCCGAGAACGACAAGAGGTCCACGTGCCGGAACTCGCCGCTTAGGTCGATGGGCAGCTTGCCCACCGACTGCGTGGCGTCGGTATGGAAGATGATCGCCGGGTCGGTCTCCTTGGCGATCCGCGCAAGCTGCTCGACGGGGAAGATCGCGCCGGTCTCGTTGTTGGCGTGCATGACCGTCACCAGCGCCGTCTCTCCGTCCAAGGCACGGATGAAATCGCGGACGTCGAGATTGCCGTGGCCGTCCACGGGCAGAAAGGTCACGCGGTAGCCGTTGTGTTGCAGGTCCTTACAGACTTCGAGCACCGCGGGGTGCTCGACCGCCGTGGTGATCACGTGGCGGCGGTCGGGGTTGGCCTTCACCGTGCCGAGGATCGCCGCGTTGTTGCTCTCCGTGGCGCAGCCGGTGAAGATGATCTGGTTGATCTCCTCCTTCGAGTCCGCGATGCCGAAGCGGGCGGCAATTGTCTCACGGGCCTGAGTCACTGCGTGGGCCACAGCCCGGGCCGGCTCGTACATCGAGCTGGGGTTGAAGTACTGCTCCTTGAAGAAAGGCATCATCGCCTCGACGACTTCCGGGGCGGTTTGCGTGGTGGCGTTGTTGTCGGCGTAGATGGTGTTCATGGGCAGAGGGCAGTAGGCAGTAGGCAGTAGGCAGAGCAATCAGCATTCATCCCTCATCCCTCATCCCTCTTCCCTCACACTTCAACCACCCTGATCCGCTCGTCCACCATGTCCTTCAGCGTCTTCTCGACCATCAGCTTGAGGGTCTGGCCCGCACTGAGGCAGCCGGCGCAGGCCCCTTCCAGGCGGCAGAAGACCAGGTTGTCCTTGATGTCCACGATCTCCATCCTGCCGCCGTCGCGGGCCAGCATCGGCTGGACCATCTCCGCAATCGTCTTCTCGACTCGCTTCATGAATTGGTAGGGCGAAACGGCCGGTTCAGGCGCGGGCGCCGCAGGCTTGGGGACCTCGATCCTGGGGATGACCCGCAGTTGCTTGCCGCCTTTGCCCCAAACGTCGTCCAGCAGGTCCTGCAATCCGCCCGGTGCGTGGTGGCAGGTCGCGCAGGCCCCGCCGGCCTTGGTCGCGTTGGTGATCTCGACGATCGTGCGCAGGTTCAGCTCCTCGATCTTGCGGCGCAAATACGGCTCGCTCAGGCCGAAGCAGTTGCAGACGATCCGCCCTTCGGCCTGCTGGTCGGCATGGATCTTGATCCCGAGCTTGTCGAGGTCCACGCCGCGCTTCTGGGCCCAGTTGAACACGGCCGACTGGAGCGCTTCGGCCCCCATCACCGAGCAATGAATCTTCTGCCGCGGCAGCCCTTCGAGGAAGTCGACGATGTCCTTGTTCTGGATCTTCAGCGCCGTGACGGGCGTATAGCCCCCTCGTTCGATCAAAATGCACAGCGCCTCGGAGGCGGCGATCGCCGAGGTGCAGCCGAAGGTCAGGTAGCGGGCCTCGGCGATCACGTCCTGGGTCGGGTCGGTCGGGTGGCGCCGCACGCGGAAGGTGAATCGCAGGGCGTCGCCGCAGGCAATCGAGCCGTGCTCGCCGAAGCCGTCGGGGTTTTCGATCTCCCCCAAATGGGTC
>CAYGZI010000551.1:0-4365 GCA_964354245.1 uncultured Planctomycetaceae bacterium | reverse complement strand
GCTGCCGGGCCGACACGCGAAGAGGCAAGCTGCCGCCGGGCCGACACGCGAAGAGGCAAGCTGCTGCCGCCACCCGCCCCTCGCCCCACGCCCCACGTCCCTGCTATATTTGCGTGTATGAGCACCGACCCGACCCTCTCCCAAGGCGGTCCGCAGCGGCGTCGCTCGCAGGAACTGAGCCTTCACCCAGGCCAACCCCCCGCACAGGTGCCAGGGTATGAACTGGACCACCTGCTAGGGGAGGGGGCCTACGGCGAAGTCTGGGTGGGGACTGAGAAGAACACCGGCCGCCGCGTCGCCGTCAAGTTCTATGCCCATCGCGGCGGCTTGGACTGGTCGCTCCTCTCCCGGGAGGTCGAGAAGCTCGCCTTCCTGTTCGCCGACCGTCACGTGGTCCAGTTGGTCGGCGTCGGCTGGGACGCCGACCCCCCCTACTACGTCATGGAGTACCTGGAGCACGGGTCCCTGGCCGAGCGGCTTCAGAACGGCCCGTTGCCGATGGCCGAGGCCGTGGAGCTGTTCCGCGACATCGCGGTGGGACTCGTACACGCCCACGGCAAAGGGGTGCTCCACTGCGACCTGAAGCCCGCCAACATCCTTCTGGACCAGGACGGCAAGCCGCGTTTGGCCGACTTTGGGCAGTCTCGGCTCTCGCACGAGCAGGTCCCCACGCTTGGCACCCTCTTCTACATGGCGCCGGAGCAAGCCGATCTGAAAGCGATCCCCGACGCGCGGTGGGACGTCTACGCCCTCGGGGCGCTGCTGTATTGCACCTTGACCGGCAGCCCGCCCTACCGCAACGCCGAGGAAGTCGAGCTGCTGGATCGCACGGTGGACTTGGACGAGCGCCTGGCGGTCTACCGGCGAATGATCCGCAAGTCGCCGCCGCCCGCCGAGCATCGCCAAACCGCGGGGGTCGATCGGGCGCTGGCCGCGATCGTCGACCGTTGTCTCGCTTTCGACCCGGCCAGGCGATATCCAAACGTACAGGCAGTGTTGGACGCTCTGGACGCCCGGGCGGCCCGCCGGGCGCTGCGGCCGATGATGGTGTTGGGGGTGGCCGGGCCCGCTTTGCTGCTCTTGGTGGTCTCGGCGTTTGCCTGGCAGGGATTCAGCATTGCCCTGCGCCGCTCGGAGGAAGCGCTGACGGTCCGGGCCTTGGAGAACAACCGGCTCACGGCCCAATATGTGGCGGGGTTTGCGTCCAAGGAACTGCTGCGCCGGTGCGACGCGGTGGAGGAGGTGGCCTCGTCGGAGCGGCTCCGCAAGGCCCTGGCCGACACGGTCGCCAAGCCGGAGCTGCAGGATTTGCTCCGGCAACTGAGCCCCCAGAGCGGTCCGAAGGGGCCGGGCGACACGCTGAAACCATTGCGCAAGCGATTTCGCGAGCATGTGGACCGCAAGCGCCTGCAGGAGGAGTTCGAGGCGATCCTCCCGTTCTGGATGAGGCCGCCGCAGAAGGAAGGGGCGGAAGAGGCGGACGAAGTGGCAAGCTGGTTCTTCTGCGATGCCAACGGGGTCTCGACGGTCCGCGTCCCGGAATCCGACACGGTGGGCAGGAACTACGCCTGGCGGAGCTTCTTTCACGGGGGCGACCGCGACTTGGAGCCCGGCCAGCGCCCTCCGCCGGGACAACACTTGAAATCGACAAAACTCTCCGCGGTCTTCCGCAGCCAGGCCAACAACCAATGGATCGTGGCCGTCTCTACGCCGGTCTGGGCCCAGAAACCAGGCGGGTCTGAGGAATCCAGGACGTTCTTGGGCGTTGTCGCACTGACCGTGCGCGTGAACCGCTTCGTGAACCTCAAGGGCGACGAAAACCAGTTCGCCGTGCTCGCGGACCTCCGCCGTGGCGACCACACCGGGATGATCCTCCAGCACCCCATGTTCGACAGAATACTCGAGAGCCGGGAGCGCCTGCCCGAGCGATTCCAGCAGCAGCAATACCGGCTCAAGGATGAGGACCTGGACTTGGACCGGAAGGTCATGCGGGCCTACCGCGACCCGCTGGCCGTTGACGATCCCGAAGGTCCGGCCTACGACAGGCACTGGCTGGCCGGCATGGAGCCGGTTTCCGTGCGCGACCGCGACGTGGGCTGGTGGGTCATCGTCCAGGAGTCGTACGACACGGCCATCGGCACGACGCTGGCAAAGCTGCGGTCCAAGCTGCTCGGCTACGGGTTGGCCGCGTTGGCGATGGTGGTGCTGGTGCTGGTGAGCCTGTGGAGCCTGGCGTTTCGGCTGCTTGGCGAGACGGGGCTGCTGCGGGGGACGGGATTGCCGAACTCCGGCACGGAGCGCCCCCGGCAGCCCCTCACCCAGCGCGGGCCGACGGAGACGGAGGGCGGCGACGTGGCACGCGAGTTGGACAAACCGGGACCAGAGAAAGAAGGCTAAGCCGCAAGCGGCTTCGGTGGACTTGTCGTATGGCGGACTTGATTGCGCAGGGCGAAGAAGCACAACAGCGATGGCGGCGCACGCTGCCGGAGGGGCAGCCCGTCGTGCTGGGCCGCACCGCCGGCCTCTGGGCCGTACCCTGGGATCAGCATGTCTCCCGGCAACACGCCGAGCTGGTGTGGACCGGCCAACGGCTGGAGGTCAGCCAGTTGCCCCGCGTCCGCAACCCGATCTACTTGCGCGGCAAGGAGGCCAAGCGTTTTTCGCTTCGGCCGGGCGAGCATTTCGCGATCGGCAGCACGACCTTCACGCTGGCCGACCAGCGGGTCCAGGTGGCCGGCGACTCCCCCCATCCCGTCCAGCAGCAATCGTTCAGCTCGCAGTACCTCAAGCAGATCCGCTTCCGCAATCCGGACTACCGGATCGAAGTGCTCAGCCGGCTTCCCGACGCGATTTCCGGGGCGACGGGAGCGGGCGAGCTGTGCGTCCGGCTGGTCAGCATGCTTCTGGCGGGGATGCCGGGAGCGGATGCGGCGGCGGTAGCCGCGGCCGAACGGCCCGCCGGAGCGCCGCTCGACGCCGAGCCGAAGCTCTGCGTGTTGCACTGGGACCGGCGCCTGTTGACCGGCGGGGACTTCCAGCCCAGCCAGCGGCTGATCCTTCAGGCCCTGCGTCAGCGGCAGAGCGTCTTGCACGTCTGGCAAGGAGCCGAGCCGGCGTCGCAAGCCTTCACCGCACGGGGCAATTTCGACTGGGCGTTTTGCACGCCGGTGCTCGGAGACGCTTGCCAGGGCTGGGCCCTCTACGTGGCCGGCCGGTTTGCCGCCGATCTGCCCGCCATGCCCGCCTCGTCCGATCCCAATGACCTTCGCGAGGACATGAAGTTCACCGAGCTGGTGGCCACCGCGCTGAGCTCGCTGCGGCAAATGCAGTTGCTCAACCGGCGCCACGCCACGCTGAGCCAGTTCTTCTCGCCGGTGGTGCTCAACACGCTGGGCCACGAGGACCCCGACGTGGTGCTCGCCCCGCGCGAGACCGAGGTTTCGGTGCTTTTCTGCGACCTGCGGGGTTTCTCCCGCCACTCGGAGCGGCACGCCGACGATCTCTTGGAGCTGCTCAACCGGGTCAGCCAGGCCCTGGGCGTGATGACCCACCACATCCTCGAACAAGGGGGAGTCGTGGGCGATTTTCAGGGAGACGCAGCCATGGGCTTCTGGGGCTGGCCGCTGGTCCAAGAGGACGCCGTTCTCCGCACGTGCCGCGCGGCACTGGCCATCCGCACTCAGTTCGAGTCCGCCGCGCTCGACGCCGAAAGCCCGCTGGCCCGCTTCGAGGCGGGGATCGGCATCGCGACCGGCCGGGCCGTGGCCGGGAAGATCGGGACCGCGGACCACGTGAAGGTGACCGTTTTCGGACCGGTCGTCAACCTGGCGTCGCGGCTGGAGGGAATGACGAAGACGCTTCGGGCTCCGATTCTCCTGGATGAGGCGACGGCCCAGGCAGCACGGCGCCAGGTGCCGCAGGAAGTCGGCCGGGTGCGGCGCTTGGCGGTGGTCCGGCCTTATGGACTGGACACGCCGCTGGAAGTCAGCGAGCTCTTACCGCCGGTCTCGCAGTCGCCCCACTTGAGCGACGAGCACCTGGAGTGCTTCGAGGCCGCGTTGGATGCGTTCCTCCAGGGACGGTGGCCGGCTGCCTTCGAGCTCTTGCACCGCATCCCGGCCGAAGACGTGGCCGCGGATTTCCTCACCGTCTACATCGCCCAGCACAACCGCACGCCGCCGCGGGACTGGGACGGCGTAATCCCGCTTGCGAACAAATGACGGGAGCGTGTGCCACTGCTTCGCCAGAAGCAGTGCTGCTTGGGTGCCATGTCCACGCTTGCGTGGACATGTTCTCTACCGAGCATGGCGACGCAAGCGTCGCCATGGCACCCGTGCGATCAGTCACCCTGGCGCAAGAGTCGCT
>CAYGZI010000550.1:0-4371 GCA_964354245.1 uncultured Planctomycetaceae bacterium | reverse complement strand
GCAACGTCTCCGACTCCTGGATGCTCCCCAACAAGTGGCACCGGGCGGCCATCGGCGTGGCCGGCATCTACGTCGAGCTCGTGCTGGCCTCGATCGCCACCTTCATCTGGTGGTCCAGCGAGCCGGGCCTGTTGAACAACCTCTGCCTGAACGTAATGTTCATCGCCAGCATCAGCACGATCCTTTTCAACGGCAACCCGCTGTTGCGCTACGACGGCTATTACGTCCTGGCCGACGTGCTCGAAATCCCCAACCTCCGCCAGAAGGCCACCCAGATCCTCAGCCGCAAGGCCGGGGAGTGGTTCCTCGGGCTGGAGCCGGGCGAGGACCCGTTCCTCCCCCAGCGCAAGCAACTCCTCTTTGCCGTCTACTCCGTGGCCGCCGCCGCGTATCGCTGGCTCATCGTGCTCTCGATCCTCATGTTCTTGTACCGGTTTTTCAAGCCGTATGGGCTGGCGGTCGTCGGCCAGGCGATCGTGGTGGCTGCGCTTTATGGGTTATTCATCCAGCCGCTTTATCGGCTGGGCAAGTTCTTCTACGTTCCGGGGAGACTGGACAAAGTGAAGAAGTGGCGAATGTACGCAACGCTGGCCGGCATTGGCGGGATCGTCGGCGCGTTTCTCTTCCTGCCCTTGCCCTACCACGTGATCGCGACCCTGGAGATCCAGGCCCGCAATGCCGCCCCGGTGTACGTGGTCGTGCCGGGGACCCTCGATGAAGTCCTGGTTCAGCCGGGGCAGTACGTCCATAAGGAGGAAAACAAGGAAGGAGAAGTCCTGGCGCAACTTTCGAGCTTCGAGCTGGACCAAAGGATCGAGGAGCTGAAGGCGGGATACGACCGGTATAAGGCGCAGCTCGAAAACCTGGAGTTCGAGCAAATCCGCAACCCCGGTCTCGCCGCCCAGATTCCCGAGGTGCAGAAGTCCTTGGAGGCCCAGAAGACCAGGCTGGACGAAGCGCTGGAGCAGCGCAAGAAGCTGACCTTGCGGGCCCCGGAGGCCGGCATCGTGCTGCCGCCGCCGGGAATGTTTCCGCCCACGGACCCCGAAGGGCCGCTTCCCGCCTGGTCCGGCAGCCCGTTCCTGCCCGTGAACCGGGGCTGTTATCTCCAAGAAGGCACGCTCTTCTGCAAGGTCGGCGATCCGAGGCGATTGGAGGCTGTTTTGATCATCGAGGAGGACGACCGGCCCTTTGTGGCAGAGCTCCAGAAGGTGGAAATCAAGCTCGACGCCCTCCCCCACGACGTCATCGAGGGACAAATCGAGAAGATCTCCCCGGAGACGATGAAGGCCAGTCCGCGCCGCCTCTCGCCCAAGTCCGGCGGCGAGCTGGCCACCAAGACCAATCCGGCCACGGGAGTCGAGCAAGCCCTGACTCCTTCCTACCAGGCGTCGGTCCCGATCGACGACACCGACGACATCCTGCGCTTGGGGCTCCGCGGCCGGGCCAAGGTCCAGATGGACCGCGCCCACTGGCAGACCCTCGGCCAGCGCTTCTGGCGGTTCTTGCTGCGGACCTTCCGCTTCCGCATGTGAGAAGCCGTCGGGAGCAGTGCTTCCTTCCGCGTGCGGGAGAGGGTGGCGGCGAAGCGGCCCGGGATTTCCTCCCCTCGCCCAGTGGACTACAATGGGGCTAGAGGCACGCTCCCGGAGGACTGAACATGCCCGTTCACGACTGGACCCGTGTGGAAGCCGGCATCTTCCATGCTTTTCACGTTGCCTGGATCCCCGCGATTCAGACGGCCCTCAACGGCGGCTTGCTCCCGCCGGGCTATTACGCCTTGGCCGAGCAGCACGCCGGCTCGTTCATCGCGGACCTGCTGACACTGCACGCCGGGCTGGCGGCGTTGGAGCCGGGGCCTTTATCTTCGCAGCGGAGCGCGGGCGGGACGGCCGTCGCGGAATCGCCGCCCCGGGTGCGGCGCCGACAGACCTCGGCGCCGTCCGCGCTGACTCTCCGGCGCACGCTGGCCATCCGCCACGTCAGCGGCCATCGCCTCGTCGCGCTCTTGGAGATCGTCTCCCCGGCGAACAAGGACCGTCCGGCAACCGTCGAGCAGTTCGCCGCCAAGGCCGTGGACGCGATGGACGCGGGCGTACACCTGCTGCTGGTGGACTTGTTCCCGCCCGGCCCTGGCGACCCGCAGGGGATGCACGGGGTCATCTGGCAGCGTCTGGCGGGGTCGGATGAGCCTTACGACCTGCCGGCCGACGAGCCGCTCACGCTGGCCAGTTACGCCGCGGGCACGCAGGTTGACGTCTACCTGGAGCACGTCGCGGTCGGCGCGGCGTTGCCGGAGATGCCGCTGTTTTTGCATCCCGACCGCTACGTCAACGTGCCGCTGGAGGCCACCTACCAGGAGGCCTACCGCGGCATGCCCGGCTTCTGGCGCGACGTGCTCGAAGGCCGCGAGCCCTTGCCGGGCTAGGCCGGAAAAGGTCACGGGTCCTTCGGCTCCCGGCCGGCGGCCCAGTAGAGGCCGCGGACCACGAGGCGCTGGAACTGCGGGTTGTCGAAGGCCTCTTGGCCGTGGCCCAGCGTGGTGTTGAACACCCGCCCCTTGCCGTACTCCTGGACCCAGACCATCGACTGCTGCTCCTGGCCGCGGTCGATCCGGCCGAGGCTGTGAAGCTTGAAGCCGGGGTGGTACTGGTTGGCGTAGGTCTCGTCCTGGATCTCGAAGTCCGACATGGGCGCAATGATCGGGTGCTTCTTGTCCTCGATCCGCAGCCGGAACTTGCCGCCGCCGTGGGTGGTGAACCGGCCGCCCAGGAGCCGCCAGTAGACGTCCGAACTCTTGAAGGCGTCGGTCGCGTGGACGCCGGCCAGCCCGCCGCCGCCCTTGACGAACTCGCCCAATCCTCGCTCCTGTTGCGGGTCGGTGAAGTCGCCGCCCGATCCGTAGAAGAGCACGAGGTCGTACTTCTTGATGGACGCGGGCCTCAGGTCGTCGAGCTTCTCGCTCAGGGTCACGTCGAAGTCGCCCGTCTTCTGGAGGACCTTCGAGATCACGGCGTGGAAACCCTTCCAGTCGTGGCCTCGCCCGCCCAAGAGCAAGATCTTGACCTTCTCCGCGGCAGCCAGATTGCCGCCAAGGCCCAACAAGACGACGCCGGCCAACACCAACCACCAACGATGCTTGCGATACGACATTCTCGTTCTCCTTTTCTTAAACCCAGATTAGGATCGTGGATGCGATTGCGGCCCTCGCGAGGTATCATGCGGGTTGAAGGGTGCCCTGTCAAGCAGTTGTCCATCATCGTCACGAAGCGCCGGGGTGGCACGGGCATCTTGCCCGTGCTTGTCGGGAGCACTGGCGGGACGCCAGTGCCACCCGACCGAGAGTGAGAAACCCTTGGATCACCTGAAAGACCCTCGCAAGATCGTTTCGGCGTTCTGCCGCCGGCTGCGCAGGGCCTACGGGCCCGTCGAGCCGCCTGCGCAGTGGCCCGTGCTGGACGAGCTGATCGCGACGATCCTGTCGCAGAACACGTCGGACGCCAATAGCGACGCCGCCTTCGAGGAGCTGCGGCGCCGCTTCGACGGCTGGGACGCCGTGCGCCGCGCTCCCACGGCGAGGATCGCAAAGGCCATTCGGCGGGCCGGGCTCTCCAACCGCAAGGCCCCGCGCATCAAGGCGATTTTGCGGCAAGTCTATGAGGATCGCGGGGAATTGTCGCTCGACTTCCTGCGCTCCACGCCGACGGCTGAAGCGATGGAATACCTGGCGAGGTTTCCCGGCGTGGGGCCCAAGACAGTGGCTTGCGTGCTCTTATTCGCCTGCCGCAAGCCCGTCTTGCCCGTGGACACTCACGTGCATCGCGTCAGCCGTCGCCTCGGGCTCATTGGTCCGCGGACCGGCGCGGAGAAGGCCCACGAAGACTTGGCCCGGCTGGTGGCGCCCCGCCAGGTGCTGGAGTTCCACATCCAACTGATCCGCCACGGGCGGGGCGTCTGCTCCGCGCGGGCCCCCAAGTGCGAGGATTGCCCGCTCCTGGACCTTTGCCCGGAGGGGCGGAAACGGTTGCGATCATCGTAGGCCGGTCACCCCGTGACCGGCGGCCGGCGTCACGGAGTGCCGCCGCTACTTTGGCCGTTGGACACGCAGGTTGCGCTGAAGCGGAACCTGCGGCGGCTACGGCAGGCTGTGGCTGCAACGAATCTCGATGCACATCGAAAACCGGTCGAAGGTAGTCTCGACGAACCGGGCGGTTTGAGCGGCGAAGAACAAGGCCAACGGATAGCGACCAACGGGTTCGAGGCGACGGTTCGTCGTTGTCGAAGCGAAGGTGTTACTTGAGGAACCGAATGCGTTCATTGCGCACGTTCGGGTCTGTGGGAGCCCCGGGCGGGCAACCGCCCGGGGCCACC
>CAYGZI010000549.1:0-4376 GCA_964354245.1 uncultured Planctomycetaceae bacterium | reverse complement strand
CCCCTCGCCCGGCACCCTCCGCATCGTGAGCGGGTCGGAGAACCGAGCCCTTGAGCCGATCATTGGCGACTACGAGAAGCAGACCGGCAATCCGGTCGAGATGAGCTACGAGGGCAGCGTCGACATCATGAATGCCCTCAAGCAAGACGGGGAGTTGCCGTTCGACCGCACGGTCCAGGTCTCGGTGACCGACCGCTTGGAGAAAGAACAGATCCTCGGCCGCTTGCCGCACAACTTGAAGACCTTGGCGGTGCTCTTGAAGCGGAATCGCCGCGACTACTTCATCGCCAGCAGTAAGTCGTGCCGGCCGGTGGAGCGGCGCGCGGCCTGGCGGCGGCTAGGGCGCGGGCGGCGCCGCGCCGTCTGGCTGGTCGAGGAACTCGGGCTGCGGACCCAGCGACTGGAGCCGATGATTAAGACCCTCGAGGATTTCAGCCGCCGGGTCGACGAGCTGAAGGCCCGGATCGACGAGCACAAGAGCACCGGCCTGCCGGCCAAGGAGCGGGAGCCCTGGCTGGTGGAGTTCCGCAACATCCTCCGCGCGTGCCAGGAGACCCCCAGCAGCCTCCGCAACCGCGTCCGCTACCTGAAGCAGATCTACGCCCTCTACCAGGAGGCCAAGCGGGGACTGTCGGAAGGCAACTTGCGGCTGGTGGTCTCCATCGCCAAGAAGTACCGCAACCGCGGGCTGAGCTTCCTGGACCTGATCCAGGAGGGCAATGCCGGCCTGATGCGGGCGGTGGACAAGTTCGAGTACCGCCGCGGCTTCAAGTTCTGCACCTACGCCACGTGGTGGATCCGCCAGGCGATCACCCGCGCGGTGGCCGACCAGAGCCGCACCATCCGCATCCCGGTCCACATGGTGGAGACGATGTCGCGGGTGCGGAACGTCTCGCGGAAGCTGGTCCAGGACCTCGGGCGCGAGCCGACGCTGGAGGAAACGGCCCGCGCCAGCGAGACCTGTCTGGACGAGACCCGGCGGGTGATGGCGATGAGCCGCTACCCGATCAGCCTCGACCGGCCGGTGGGCAACAGCGAGGACAGCCACTTCGGCGACCTGTTGCCCGACTCGGCCGCGGAGAGCCCGGCGATCGGCGCTGCCCAGGAGATGCTCCGCCGCCGGATCGGCAAGGTGCTCAAGACCCTCAGCTACCGCGAGCGGGAGATCATCAAGCTCCGTTACGGCCTGGGGGATGGATACAGTTACACGCTGGAAGAAGTGGGCCACATCTTCAAGGTGACTCGGGAGCGGATCCGCCAGATCGAGGCCAAGGCGGTGCGCAAGCTCCAGCAGCCCAGCCGCAGCCAGGAGCTGGTCGGGTTTCTGGACTGACTCGGACTGCGGATGAACCACAAAGGCACGAAGACGCAAAGGAAGGACGTGCAACGCCGCTGAAACCTGAGCGTTGCGTGTTTTCGTTCCTCCCGGTACCTTTGTGTTCTTCGTGCCTTTGTGGTCGATCCTTCGCCTCCGTTTGCGCTTTCATTGGTGAGACCCTTCGGGAGCCGTCGCCATGGCCACCGTTTCTCGTCGCCCGTCTGCTCCTCCGCTGGACGGGACCATCGCCGACCTGCTGAAGCGGCTCGGCGGCATTCCGCCCAAGCGCGTCCGCCTCGTGCCCACGCCCGGCACGGCCACGGAAAAGGACGTCATTCGGGCGGAGGCCCGCACCGGCCGGATCTGTGAGCTGATCGACGGAGTCCTGGTGGAGAAAACCATGGGAGCGTACGAATCGGCGGTTGCGGCGGCGATCATCTTCTTTCTGAAGACCTATCTGCAACGCCGCCGGCTGGGTGTGGTGCTGGGCGAAGCGGGTTTGCTCCGGATTCTGCCGCGGCAGGTGCGGATCCCGGACGTGGCCTTCCTGAGCTGGCGGGGGCTGGGCGGCCGCCGATTGCCGCGCGAGCCCATCCTGGGCGCAGCACCCGATCTGGCCGTGGAAGTGCTCTCCAAGGGCAACACCAAAGCCGAGATGGCGCGGAAGCTGCGGGACTATTTCGCCGCGGGCGTGCGCCTGGTATGGTTCATCGACCCGCGCACTCGCACGGCCCGTTCCTACACCGCCCCGGACCAGTGCCAGTCGATCGGCGAGGAGGGCTCGCTTTCCGGCGGCGAAGTGCTCCCCCAGTTCGAGTTGACCCTGCGCGAGCTTTTCGCCGAGGCCGAGGGAACGGGCGAGGCTTGACAAAGCCGGACGCTTTGGCCGGCACAGCCGGCCCTACGGCTCCCACGCACGCTTGATCTCTTCAACCAGCGGCGACTGGGGCTCGATCTGGCAAACGTCGCGCAGAACCGGTTGCAGGCCCTCACTCGAGAGCCGCTGGGCGAGCTGGAGCGATTGCGGGTCGCTGGGGTGCGAGTACTTCAGGGCGGCGACGATGCCGCGGACGATCCAGCGGCGCGGGAGGCCGTATTCGACGGCGAGCTTGGCCGGCGGGACCAGCCGCTCCCGCGATGAGAGCTTCCGGATCGGATCGCGGACCACGCGGAGGATTTCGTCCCGCATTTCCGGCACGGCCCCGCGGCGGCAAAGGTCTTGCTTGTACTGGTGGATCGACTCGGCCGAGAAGCCGTGCTTGCGCCGCACGACCTCGCCGAGCTCGTCCAGGGCCCCAAGGACGTGCTCGGCCACCACTGGGTCCGCCACCGCCTCGTGAATGTACTTGTGGCCGCGGTGAAAGCCCACGTAGCCGCAGACCGCATGGCCGCCGTTGTGGACGAAGAGCTTGCGCTCCAGCCGGGCCGTCTGGTTCTCGACCAGCTCCAGACGACCGAGCGCAGCCGGCTTGGGGCCTTTGAACGCCTCGGCCCGGACCGTCCACTCGTTGTAGTCCTCGGCCACGATGACCAGCGGATCGGGCTCCGGCCTGGGCACCACGCGGCTGATCATGCAGTCGGGAAAGCCGACGAACTGGCCGCACCAGGCCGAGTCCTCCGGGCCAAGCAGCCCGCGCACGTGGCGGCCCAGCGTCGAGGAGCTGTCCATCATGTTCTCGCAGGCGATGCAGTTGAGCAGTCGGGTGCGGCCCGATCGCCAGCCAGCGGAGACGGCCAGGGCGATGGTCCGGGCGACGTCGGGCAGGTTCTGGTCGAACACCGCCGTGAGCACCATCGCCGCATCGCGGATTTCTTCGGCGATCGCCTGCCGCTCTTCGTAGAAGCAGACGCGGTAGCGGCTGACGGTGATCTCCTGGCACCGGTCGCCGTAGAGCTTCACGACGTACTGCCCGGCGCGCCGCAGGGCCTCGACCAGGTCGGGCTTTTTATCGACGAAGACGATCTGGAAGCCCGCTTGAGCGGCCAGAAGGCCCACGTGCCCGCGGCCGGTCGCCCCGGCGCCGAAAACGACGATCTTGTCGGACATGGCGAACAATCGCCGGTGACGTGGTCGGTGATCACCATAAAGCCGCGACCGGCGATCGCGGTCCCGTCGGCGCGACCGCCGGTCGCGGCTTTATGCTAGGGTTCCGCCGTCCCCTCGCGGCGGTAATCGTCGGCCAGCCGCACGACGTCGTCCAACTCCGGGGTGCTGACCTCCAGGAGCCGCACGTCCTCGATGGCCGTCATGCGGTGCTTGCGCCCGGGCTTGTTCTCGATCACCTCGCCCGCCTTGAGGATCAGCGTTTCCATCTCCCCCCGGTCGTTTTCCCACTCGACCTGCATCACGCCGGAGTCCACGTAGATGTGCTCGTGCTTCTTGACGTGGTATTGCAGGCTGGATCGGGTCCCCTTGTTGATCTCGATGATCTTCATGGCGTACTTGTCGGTATGGGCGATCCAGACTTCCCGGCCCCAGGGTTTTGGAACGATTTTCATGGCAGTAGGCAGTAGGCAGAGGGCAGTAGGCAGTTGTCAGTGGTCTGTACAGAGTATATGGTATGCGGAATACGCTGGAGCGTAAACTACTCCGACAACCGGCAACTGCCTACTGCCCTCTGCCTACTGCCTACTGCCATGTGGGACGTTCTCGGACTGGGCTGCGCGGCCATCGACGACCTGCTCTACGTGCCCGCCTATCCCGCGCCGGACAGCAAGATGCAGGTCCGGCGCAAGGAGCGGCACTGCGGCGGGCTGACGGCCACCGCGCTGGTGGCCGCGGCGCGGCTGGGATCGCGGTGTGCGTTTGCCGGGGCTTTGGGAGACGACGATCTGTCGCAAGTCGTGCTGGACCGCTTCGCGCGGGAGGGGATCGACACGCGATACATGCGCCTCCGCCCCGACGCCCGGCCGGCCCACGCCGTGATCATCGTGGATGAAGGCCAGAAGACGCGGACCATCCTCGCCAGCCTTGAAGGGTGCTTTGGGGCCGAGCCCGACTGGCCCGAAGAAGAGGTCCTCCGCGCGTGCCGCGTCCTGTTTGTGGACCATATCGGCA
>CAYGZI010000548.1:0-4376 GCA_964354245.1 uncultured Planctomycetaceae bacterium | reverse complement strand
ATCGACTTGGCCACGGGCGGGGCCTATCGCTGGCGTCTGCGTCTGGCTGCCGCGGCGATCCTCTGCGGCACGGGCGCCGCCATCGCGGGGTTTCTCGGATAGGAGGACAGGCATTCCTGCCTGTCGGTCAGGAGGACAGGCATTCCTGCCTGTCCGATTTCAGGCATACCCGCCTGCTGACCGAAAGGACAGACAAGATAAGGACAGACAAAAATGTCTGTCCTTCTCACCCGTCACCCGCCACCCGTCACCCGCCACCCCATAGCACGCCCCCCGGGCTGAGGCTATACTAGACCTGTCCGTCTTGTCGTTTGTGGGGACAGGTCCCGATGTCTGCCTCGACCGAATCCGACGCCGTGCTCGTAGGTCGGGTCCGCGCCGGCGAGGCCGAGGCATGGAGGCACCTGATCTCGCGGTTCGAGGGGCGGCTGCTGGCGTTTGTCGAGAGCCGCACGAGAAACCGCGCCGTGGCCGAGGACCTGATCCAAGAGACGTTCATCGGCTTCGTGACCAGCCTGCCCAACTACGACGAGCGGCGATCGCTGGAGGGCTACTTGTTCTCCATTGCCGCGCACAAGCTCACCGACCACCTCCGCCGCGAGGGACGCCGGCCGACGCTGCCGTTGGTGCCCGAGAGCGGCAGCAAGGCAAGCAGTTGGGAGCCGGCGGGTCCGGCGCGGCCGGCGAGCAGCATCCTCCGCAGCGGCGAGCGCCGGCACCTCGAAGAGCAGGCCCTGGCGGAGGCCATCTCGCAACAGGTGGCCCACTGGCAGCAGCGGGGCGACTGGCAGAAGCTCCAGTGCGCCGAGCTGCTCTTCCTCCGGGGCTTGCCCAACAAGGAAGCCGCCCGCCGGCTGGGTATCTCGGAGCAGACCGTAGCGAACTACAAGTTCGAGTTCGTCGCCAAGCTCCGCGCGGCCGTGCGCGGCCAGGACCTGCCGGAAGAGGTCTTTCCCGAGCTATACGACGAGGGATGAGGGATGAGCGGGAATGCAGAATGATGATTGATGAATGATGAATACTGACTACCGACTACCGTCTACTGTCTACTGACTACTCTATCCTCGACGCCGTGGCCGCTTCCTTCTCACAGTCCGATCTTGAGGCATTCCTCGACGAGGCCCTGCCTTCGGAGGACATGGCCCGGATCGAGAAGGCCCTGCGCAAGGATTCGGCGCTGGCGCGGCGGCTGGCCGCGATCAACGGGGGCCGCGACGCGGGGATTCACTCGGTGGGCGCGATATGGCGGCGCCACCGGCTGAGCTGTCCGACGCGGGAGCAGTTGGGCAGTTACCTCTTAGGGATTCTACCCCAAGAGGCGGCCGACTATGTGGGCTTCCACCTGGAGTTGGTCGGATGCCGCTACTGCCAAGCCAACCGCCGCGACCTGGAGCGTCAACAGGCCGAGGCCCGAGTGGCCGCCCAATCCCGCCGCCGAAAGTACTTTCAATCCAGCGCGGGCTACTTGCCCAAGAGCGGGTGCTAGGGGCAGGGGCTGGGGATGGCGGCTCTCCTCAAGTCCTTTCGCATCAAGTACTTATCATCGGACTGTGACGGTCACTTGGGGTTTCATCCGTAAGGGGGGGCTCGCCGCAACGTCTGCCACGCCAACGGGTTCAAACCACTTTTCCCACCCTTATTGACCGCCGTGAGAATCCGGTTAGACTTTGCCCCGTTCATCTATCTGTTGTAGGGCTGATCCCAGCAGCATACAATATATAGGTGGTATCGGTAGTTCGTCGTTACCCCTTAATCGAGGCAGTCTGCCGGTTGATCTCGGCAAAAGATAAAGGTTCCTCTCCGGTCACGATGGCCGCTCAAGAGGACGGGGTGTTCCTGTCGCCATGCCGAAACCGGAACGGATGCCCTAGGCAACGTGCAGAAGGAGCGCAACATGGGCAAAGCCATCTCAGAACCCCAGACCCCCGCGAAACCGGCCGCCACCGCAGAGCATCCTCATCTCAGGGAAATGTCATCTACCCCACATGGGCTGACCATCGACCCGCTCTTCTGCCCCGCCGATGCGAAGACTCCTTTTGACACGGTCCAATGGGAGCTCCGCACGGCCGCCATCAAAGGGGAGGGCGGCGAAGTGGTCTTCGAGCAGCGGGATTGCGAGGTCCCGGCGACCTGGAGCCAATTGGCCGCCAACGTCGTGGTGAGCAAGTACTTCTACGGCGAGGTGGGCGGCAAAGAGCGCGAGAACAGCGTCCGCGCCCTGATCCACCGCGTCACCCGCACCATCGCCGATTGGGCCACCCAGGACGGCTACTTCGCCACCGCCGAGGACGGCGAGCGGTTCTACCGCGAGCTCTCCTGGCTCTGCCTGCACCAGCACGTCGCGTTCAACTCGCCGGTCTGGTTCAACGTCGGGCTGTACCACCAGTACGGCATCAAGGGGGCGATGTGCAACTGGTACTGGGACCAAGCCGGCGGCGCCGCGCGCCAGCCCGAAAACCCCTACCAGTACCCCCAAGCCTCGGCCTGCTTCATCCAAAGCGTCCAGGACAACATGGAGGAAATCATGGAGCTGGCCCGCAGCGAGGCCATGCTCTTCAAGTTCGGCTCCGGGACGGGGACCGACCTTTCCACGCTCCGCTCCCACCGCGAGAAGCTTTCGGGCGGCGGCAAGCCCTCCGGGCCGCTTTCCTTCATGCGGGTCTACGATCAGATCGCGGCGGTAGTGAAAAGCGGCGGAAAGACCCGCCGGGCCGCGAAAATGCAGTCGCTCAAAGTCTGGCACCCGGACATCCTGGAGTTCATCGAGTGCAAGTGCAAGGAGGAGCAGAAGGCCCGCGTGCTCACCTCCAAGGGCTACGACGCCGAGGACGCCTATAGCTCGGTCTTGTTCCAGAACGCCAATCTCTCGGTCCGCGTGACCGACGAGTTCATGCAGGCCGTCGAGTCCGACGACTCGTGGACGACGCACTGGGTCACGGAGCCCAGCCGTGCGGGCCCGACCTTCAAGGCCCGCGAGATGTTCAAAAAGATCGCGGACGCGGCGTGGGCGTGCGGCGATCCGGGCCTGCAATACGACACCACGATCAACCGCTGGCACACGTGCCCGAACTCGGGGCGGATCAATGCGTCCAATCCGTGCTCCGAATTCATGTTTTTGGACGACACGGCCTGCAACCTGGCGAGCGTCAACCTCATGCGATTCCGCCGCCCCGACGGGACCTTCGACGCCGGGCGATTCGAGGCCGCCTGCCGGCTGGCCTTCATCGCCCAGGAAGTGCTCGTCGATCACGCCAGCTACCCCACGCCGCGGATCACCGCCAATAGCCACCGCTTCCGCCCCATCGGACTGGGCTACTCCAACCTCGGCAGCCTGCTGATGGCCAGCGGCCTGCCCTACGATTCCGTCGAGGCCCGCGGACTGTGCAGCGCCATCACCGCCCTCATGCACGGGGCCGCCTGCCGCACCAGCGCCGAGCTGGCCGCCGCCGTCGGCCCCTTCGAGGCGTTCGAGGAGAACCGCGGGCCCATGCTCCACGTCATGGAGATGCACTGGGACAAAGTGGACCAGATCCAAGGCTGTCCGGAGTATCTGAAGGCCGCTGCCCGCAAGGTCTGGGATGAGGTTTTGGTTCAAGGCCGGCGCCACGGCTTCCGCAACGCCCAAGCCACGGTGCTGGCCCCCACGGGCACGATCAGCTTCATGATGGACTGCGACACCACCGGCATCGAGCCCGACATCGCCCTGGTCAAATACAAGCAACTGGCCGGCGGCGGCATGATGAAGATCGTCAACCAGACCGTGCCCGAGGCCCTCAGGACCCTCGGCTACAGCGAGGCGGAGATCGCCTCGATCGTCGGCTACATCAACAAGGAGGACACGATCGAGGGCGCGGCGGACCTGAAGCCCGAGCACCTGCCGGTCTTCGACTGCGCGTTCCTCCCGCCGCACGGCACACGTTACATCGCCTGGAAGGCCCACGTGCTGATGATGGCCGCGGCCCAGCCGTTTGTGTCCGGGGCGATCTCGAAGACCGTCAACATGCCCAAGGAGAGCGCGGCCGAGGACATCGCCGGGGCGTACACGGAGGGCTGGAAGCTGGGACTGAAGGCCCTGGCGGTGTATCGCGACGGGGCCAAGGAGAGCCAGCCCCTCTCGACCAGGAGCGAGCCGGAAAAGGAGGAGAAGGTCCTGCCCGGCCCGCGCCGCGAGCGCCTCCCCGATACCCGGCGCTCGATCACCCACAAGTTCTCCGTCAGCGGCCACGAGGGCTACATCACCGTGGGCCTCTATCCCGACGGCCGCCCCGGCGAGCTCTTCATCACCATGGCCAAAGAAGGGAGCACCATCGGCGGGCTGATGGACTGCTTCGGCACCGCTATCTCGATGAGCCTCCAGTACGGCGTGCCCCTGGAGG
>CAYGZI010000547.1:0-4377 GCA_964354245.1 uncultured Planctomycetaceae bacterium | reverse complement strand
GACCAACGTCGATTGGGCCCTGTCGCGGGAACGCTACTGGGGCACTCCGCTGCCGATCTGGGTCTGCGAGGAGACCGGCTACGCGGAGGCTATCGCCAGTTACGAGGAGCTGCTCGCAAAGCCCGGGGTGCAGGGGGCCGAGGTCTGGCAGCAAACCCACGAGGCCAATCCCGCCCTGCCCGAACACCTCAAGGTCCACAAGCCGTACATCGACGCGGTCACCTACGACTCGCCCAAGGCCCCCGGCAAACGGATGCGGCGAGTGCCGGAGGTGATCGACTGCTGGTTCGACTCCGGGGCCATGCCCTTCGCCCAGTGGGGCTATCCGCACGTCAAGGACTCGGAGAAGCTCCTGGCCGACCAGTTCCCGGCGGACTTCATCAGCGAGGCCCTCGATCAGACCCGCGGCTGGTTCTACAGCCTGCTGGCCATCAGCACGCTCTTGTTCAGCGAGGAAGAGGGCAAGCCCGCGGGCGGCCCGCGCCAGTTCCTCGCGCCGCAAAGCCCAGTAGGACAGGCTTCCAGCCTGTCACCGGACGGTTTGACAAACCGTCCTACACCGGCGGTGGAGTATCCGCACCCGTACCGCAACTGCGTGGTCCTCGGGTTCATTCTCGGCGAGGACGGCGGCAAGATGTCCAAGCGCAAGCGGAACTACCGCGAGCCGCAGGAGATCTTCGACCGCTATGGGGCGGACGCCCTGCGCTGGTATTTCTTCGCCAATCAGCCGCCGTGGACGTCGATCCGCTACAGCGAAGCGGCGATCAAGGAGAGCATCCCCGAGTTCCTGCTGCGGTTCTGGAACGTCTATAGTTTCTTCGTCATCTACGCGAACATCGACGGGTTCGATCCCACGAGGGTTCAGGGTTCAGGGTTCAGGGTTCAGGGCTTAGGGCTCAGTTCCGAGATCGACCCCCCCGAACCCCGGACCCCGAACCCTGAACCCTATCCCGTTCGCCCGGCGGCCGAGCGGAGCGAGCTGGACCGCTGGGTCCTAAGCGAGCTCCACCGCACGACGGCGGCGGTTGTGCAGGCGATGGACGCCTACGACAATTTCGCGGCCTGTGCGCGGATCACGGAGTTTGTGGACGCCTTGTCCAATTGGTACGTGCGCCGCAGCCGCGACCGCTTTTGGCGCGGGGGCTGGTCGCTCGACAAGGCCGATGCCTACTGGACGCTCTACGAGTGCCTGTTGGCCACCACGAAGCTGATCGCTCCGTTCGTCCCCTTCCTGGCCGAGGCGATGTGGCAGAACCTCGCGGTCAAGGCGTTCTCGGGCCGGGTTGCCCAGAGCGTCCACCTGTGCGACTACCCGGTGGCCGACCCCGCCGCGATCGACGAGCAGCTCTCGGCCGAAATGGCCCTGGTCCGCGAGATCGTCTCGCTGGGGCGCAACGCCCGGATGGGGGCCAAGCTGAAGGTCCGCCAGCCGCTGGGGCTGGTGGAGGTCGTTGTGGCCGATCCGTCGCACAAGGACTGGCTGGCCGATCACGCGGCATTGATCCGCGAGGAGCTGAACGTCAAGCGGGTGGAGTTTGCCGACAAGGCCGACCAGTACATCACCTACACCGTGCTCCCGGACTTGAAGCGGCTCGGTCCGCGGTTGGGGAAGCGGCTGCCCGCCCTGCGCCAGGTGCTCGCGCAGACCGACGGCGGCCAGGTCCGTGCCGCGTTGAACGCCGACGGGAAAGTCACCTTCATGCTCGCCGACGGGCCGGTCTCGCTCGACTCCGAGGACGTGCAAGTCCGCTTGAAGGCCAAAGAGGGCTGGGCCGCCGCCCAGGGCCGGTCCTGCGTGGTCGTGGTGGCCACCGAGCTGACGCCCGAGCTGGTCTCCGACGGGCTCGCCCGCGACGTCATGCACGCGATCCAGAACTGCCGCAAGGAGATGGACTGCCAGTACACGGACCGCATCCGCGTGGCAGTGATTACAGCGTCGCCGGAGTTGCACGCGGCGATCTGTTCGCACCAAGAGTACATCGAGCAGGAGACCTTGGCGGTCGATCTCAACTGCACCCTGCTGCCGGAGAACACGCCCAATCAGTCGGAGCTGGTGGACGCATTGGCGACTCTCAACCTGGCGACCGAGGCCACGCGGTTCGGCCTCGCGATCGCGGGCCACGACGCGACTCTCTACGTCAAGGTCGCCGCCAGCGCCAAAGCGTAGGTTATGCTTCAGCGTAACGAATCGTCGTGGGTCGCGTTATGCTGAAGCATAACCTACGGGCTACGGGCCGCTACTTCTTGTTTTCGATCGGGACCGCGCGGCCGATGGCGATGTCGCGGGTTCGCAGTTGGTGCTTGGGGCTGCCCCAGCGGCAGCCGGTCGGTTTGCCCTCGCCGTCTACGGCAAACCACATCGTGCCGCGGCCAAGGCCGGTCTGGCCGGGCTTGCGCGTGTCGCTGCCGTGCCTGGAGCTGGTCGAATCGATCACGGCGACGCGGATTTCGCCGTTGGCCGCTATTACGGGCTGGTCATCCACGATGACCACGTGGCCCGTGCTGCCGCCGGCACGCGGCGCGGCCGATCGCCAGGCGATGATGTCCCCCGGCCGGGCATCGCTGAGCCGGGCGATCCGCCGCCAGCCGTCGCGGCCGGCCGCATCGGCGGGCGCAGCGGCGAAACACTGGTAGAAATCCACGGCCAGCGGCCGCGGGCGCTTCTTCGCCGTGGGGATGTTTCGATAGTGCTCGGGCAACTGCCGGCGGAGCACGTAGCAGGCCAGGCCGGAACAGTCGAAGACGTACTCCCCTTTCGCCTCCGCGACGCGCGTGGCATGGGCGTATTCGGTCAAGCGGACGTTGGCGAGCATCCG
Source organism: uncultured Planctomycetaceae bacterium (assembly GCA_964354245.1). Lineage (GTDB taxonomy): Bacteria > Planctomycetota > Planctomycetia > Pirellulales > Thermoguttaceae > CAYGZI01. Next base: position 1,561 of record CAYGZI010000547.1, on the reverse strand, counting down.
GTGGAGTTCTGCCACGATCCGGTCGCCCGGAGCCGAGGCCGCTTTCGCCTTGGCGCCCTCCGGGGGCCGCTCCGCCGATACGCCCCCGCACGCCAGGAGTCCGGCAACCGCAAGCCATATCGCCGAAAGCCTCGTCACTGGATTCCCCTTTCCGCCGTGAATCAAGCGATGGGAAGGTTGAGACCGGTAACGCAGTGTTATCGACGCATTCTACGTCCTGCGCTCCGGAGGGCCAAGAGAGCGGCCAGGGTTGGCCCGGCGAGGGCATCTTGCGATGCTCCGCGTCGCGGGTTATGATGAGGCTCCTACCGCGCAACACTCTGCCCAGCCCTCCAAGCCCACAAGGAGTCTCCCATGAGCCACTCGGATCGCCCTGCGAAGACCTTGTCCGTCGGCCGCCGCGATTTCCTCAAGGCCTCGGCCGTGCTTACCGGCGGATCGCTGGCCGGAGGCTTGAGCCTCGGCCGCAGTGCCCACGCCGCCGGGAGCGACGTGCTGAAGATCGGCCTGGTCGGCTGCGGAGGGCGCGGGAGGGGCGCCGCCGCAAACGCCCTCACCGCAGACAAGAACGCGAGGCTCGTGGCCATGGGCGACGCCTTCGGCGAGCGGGTCGCCAACAGCTACGAGATCCTGAGAAAACAGGAAATCAGCAGCCGCGTGGACGTGCCCAAGGAGCGGCAGTTCAGCGGATTCGACGCCTATCAGAAAGTCATCCAAAGCGGCGTGGACGTGGTGATCCTGGCCGAGCCGCCCCACTTCCGGCCGCAGCACCTGAAGGCGGCCGTGGACGCCGGCAAGCACGTCTTCTGCGAGAAGCCCGTGGCCGTGGACGCCCCAGGCGTCCGCTCCGTGCTGGCCACGAGCGAAGAGGCGGCCAAGAAGAACCTGAGTCTCGTCTCCGGCCTCTGCTGGCGCTATCACAACGCGGTGTGCGAGGCCATGAAGCGCGTGCTCGACGGCGCCATCGGCAAGATCCTCGCCATGCGCGAGACGTACTTGACCGGCATCGTCGGCGGGCTCAAACGCGACCCAAAATGGACTGAGATGGAGTATCAGCTCCGCAACTGGTGGTGCTTCACCTGGCTCTCCGGCGACTTCAACGTCGAGCAGCACGTCCACAGCCTCGACAAGGCCCTCTGGGCCATGCACGACGGGCCGCCTGCGCGGGCCTGGGGCGTCGGGGGGCGCCAGGTCCGCGTTGACCCCATGCACGGCGAGATTTACGACCATCACGCCGTGTGCTACGAGTACGCCGACGGCACCCAGGTCCACGCCTATTGCCGCCAGCAGCCCGGCTGCTGGTCCGACGTATCCGATGTCTTCCTCGGCACCAAGGGACGCGCGACCATTCTTAGACGCGGTTCGCCCACGCCCGAGATCGAGGGCGAGAACGCCTGGAAGTTCAAGGGCAAGGGAAACGACATGTACGTGGCCGAGCACGAGGCCCTCTTCCAGTCGATCCGCGCCGGCAACCCGATCAACCACGGCGTCTACATGGCCCGCCGCACCATGCTGGCGATCCTCCGGCGCATGGTGGACTACACGGGCCAAATGATAACGT
>CAYGZI010000546.1:0-4384 GCA_964354245.1 uncultured Planctomycetaceae bacterium | reverse complement strand
TGGACCAGCCCGAACAGGCACGCCAGCGAGTTGGAGGGAATGAACGCCCTCAGCCACTGGATCACGTAGCCGTCGTCGTCGTAGTGCGAGGGCTTGATGATCTCGACGAAGAACCGCCGGTTGCCGCCGCCGCAGGTCATAGACGCCCTCCCGAGCCCTCTAATGGTTCCCTGTGCCAGACGACGCGCCCTACCGCACCCCAGCGTCCTGGGCTGCCGCGCAACAGTCTGCATGGGGAAAGGGGAGTCTACCGCCGAGTGGGCGAAGCAGGATGCCCAATGTGAGGGGTGCTGGACCACACGATCAAGACCTTTGCGCGTGGCCGACGATGAGCGTCGAGGTTATGCTATGAGCACTGGTGGCCGCCGCCACCCATCATTCACCCAGCGTCTGGAAATCGGGGGACCGCGATGCCGATCCAGGTGATTTGTCCGAGTTGCGGGGCGAAGCTGAAGGTGCCCGACCAGATGGCGGGCAAAATGGGCAAGTGCCCCAACTGCCAGAAGCAAGTCCAGTTGCCCATGGCGCCGGCCGCTTCCCCGCCGCCGATGCCGCGAGCGGCTCCGCTAGGTCCCTCGCCGTCGTTTGGACCACCGCCGCCGATTCCGGTCCAAGGCTCGGAGTTCCCGTGGCTGGCCGGTGCGCAGGGGCAATACGCGTCGGTGCCCGCTCCGGCCGGGGACCGTTGGCCGATTGTCCGGGTCGGCTTGGGAGCGGCGGAAGGCGGCACGCTGGTCGGAGCCGTGGGAGCCTTCTGCGCGGCGGTGGCGCTTGCGTTGACTATGCTCTACGCGTCCGGCCCCCGCCAGCCGCCCGCGCTCCTAAGATACGTGCTCCCGTTGTTGATGATTCTCGGCGTGGCCGGCACCTACTCGACTTGGGTGGTGATGGTGACCGGTTGGTCGGTCTGTTTGGCCGGCGCCGGGCGCACGCTGAAGGGCTCGATCGGGACCGCCGTTGGTGCGATGGCCGGCGCTTTGGTGCTGACGTACCTGTTGATCGCGTATACGCCCCTCGCTGCCGCCTTCACCGAGGGACCCATGGGCGCGATGGAGGACCACGCAACCTGGATGCGGCTCCTGATTTGTCTGTTGATGGTCGCCGTGGGGGCGGCATACGCGCTCTTTGCAGCCTTCCTGCAAGGCATCGCGGGCCGCACCGGCAACCGCTCGCTGGGCGCGGAGGCGATGTACCATATCGTCTATGTCGCGGTCTTGGGAGGCTGGCTCGTGCTCTCGGTTCTGCTGGAACCGGTTATGGCGAAGTCGAATACGCTCCAGAAGATCCTTCCGTACAACTTCGTGGCCATCCTTGCCGCGATGGTGTTCCATTTCCTGTGGCTGCGCTCGCTTACCGCGCAGACCCGGCGCGCGTTGCGGAGCGCATCGTAGTAGCTGTAGGTTATGCTTTAGCATAACCCCGCTTTCGTTATGCTGAAGCATAACCTACGAAAACTCCAGCGCGGCCCCGGCCACCGCGAACGCCGCTTCCGGCTTGCCGATACGCCGGGCATTGCTCTTGAGAATTGCGAGGCGCGCGGGATCGCGCAGGAGCTGCGTGAGCTTGAACGGAAGCGTGGCGAGGTTGTTGATCTTGATCGCCGCCCCGTTCTCCAGCAGGTAGTCGCAGTTGCGGCTCTCCTGACCGGGGATCGGATTGACCACGGCCATGGCCGCCCCGCTGGCCAACGCCTCCGACGTGGTCAGCCCGCCGGGCTTGGACATCACCACGTCGGCCGCGGCCATCCAGTCGGCCATCTGCGTGGTAAAGCCCAACACCTTGGCCCGATGGCGCCCGGGCACGGCGACCTGCTCCAGGCGGGTCTTGAGATCCTCGTTGCGTCCGGCGACCGCCACGATCTCCAGCGGCGGCTCGACGGCCAATAGGCCGCGATACAGGCTCTCGACCGGCCCGACGCCGAAACCGCCGGCCAGTTGCAGCACGACGGGCCGGTCGCCGGCCAGCCCGAGCCGGGCGAGGCACTCGGCGCGGTCCTTGGGCCGGCGGAAATCGGGATGGACGGGGATGCCGGTGGCGGTGACATCGGCGGCGGGCACGCCCCAAGCCTGCAGGTTGGCCGCTCCTTCCTCGGTGGCGGTGAAGTAGTGGTCGCAAGGCTGGTTGACCCACAACCGGTGGGTCTCGAAATCGGTGGTCACGGTGAGCTGCGGGGTGCGGATTGTGCCGCGGCGCCGCAGCGAGGCGATCAGCTCGGCCGGGAGGAAGTGGGTGTTGACGATGATGTCCCACTGGCCTTGGCTCACGAAGCGGAGGAAGCGGCTCAGGTTGAGCTTCTCGACGAACCGGCGCAGGCGGTCGCTCTTGTGGCGGGGCGAAGGGGCCCGGTCGAGCATGTCGTAGAAGTAGCCCAGGACGTGCGGGGCCTTGTTGACCAGGTCAAAGTAGGCGGCGCCATAGAGGCGGCGGAAGGCGGCGTTGGTGAACTCCAGCACGTCGTAGTTCTCGACCGCGGCGCCGGGGTCTAGCTCGCGCAGGGCCAGCTCGACCGCCTGGGCAGCCCGCAAATGGCCCGCCCCCACCGACGCGGAAAGAATCAAGATCCGGCGCGGCATGGGGGATTCTCACCACAAAGGCACAAAGACACAAAGGAAGCTGACCCGCGGCACAAGTGCCGCGGCTAAACGCACCGTCTACTCTCTCCGCTGCTCGAAGTAGTAAACCCCCTTCTTGTTCGACGTGACCACGTCCAACAGCCCGTCGCCGTTGACGTCCGTCACCACGAATTGGATGCCGACGCCGCTGTTGTCGTCGATGACGTGCTTAGTCCAGACGGGCTTGCCGTCCTTGCGCGAAAGCTCGAACCACATCAGGATGGCCGGCTCGTTGATGCCCGGGTCGCCGCTGGTATGGGCCCAAAAGCGCTTGCCGGTCACAAAGTCCATCAGCCCGTCGCCGTTGATGTCGGCCAGGCACATGGCGTGGGTCTGGGAGACGCTCTTGTCGATCGGGTGGGTCTTCCAGCCGTCGGCGGTCTGCTCGTGCCACCAGATGCCGTAGCGGTGGGCACTGCTGGAGATCACGTCGCTCATGCCGTCGCCGTTGCAGTCGTAGACGAGCATCTCGGCGCAGTCCTCGCCGAGGCTGGCCTTGTGGAAGGTCCAAGGCGTCTGGGTCCGGTCCTGGGGGGCTTCCCACCAGCCCTCGCGGCAGACCACGTCGATCCGCCCGTCCCCGTTGACGTCGCCCGCGCCGAGGCCGTGATAATACTTGGCGGTCCCCGGCGAGTTCTTGGTGGAGAACGGCCGCAAGGTCCAGGGCTGATCCGGGTCCTGGCCCGGAAAGGCCAAGACCATCTGCCGCTCGGAGCCATCCGGATTTCCGTCCGATGCGTAGCCGCAGACGAGGGCCTTCCACCGGGTGCCCGGAGGGCTGAGAAACACCGGGTTCTCGCCGTTGGTGACCTTGACCGCCATGTGCCGCTTCCACGCCCCTCCGGCCGGGCCGGGGTTCTCGTACCACCACGTCTCCTTGCCGGGCATGTCGATGGTCACGAGGTCCGGGCGTCCGTCGCGGTTGACGTCCATGGCCGCGCAGACGAAGACGTCGCTGTAGTTTTTCGGATCGAAGCCCTTGGGCTTGTCGAGGATGGGGTGCATTTTCCAGTCCGGGGCGGTGTAGTAGACGCTCCCTGCGGCGATGTCCGGCTTGCCATCGCCGTTGAAGTCGGCCACCGCGACCCCTTCGGCCCGGAAGACCGGGTCGATCTGCACGCGGCGGAAGGCGATCTTCTTGGCGTCTTTCTCAGCCGCCACGCACCATCCCGACAGCAAGAGGCACGTTGCCGCCAGCCCCAACCGGCCCATCCAGCGCTTCATCCCAGTGGCCCTCCCAAGATTGCCCGCGGTTGACGGAACACTCGATGCGCCCCACTCCGACCGGAGAGGGGCACCAGCGAAGTTCCAGTCTATCGCCGGGCTGGGGGGAAAGAAAGAAGGGGAGAAGGGAAAGGATGAAGGATGAGGGATGAAGGGGAAAGACGCGTCACACGGCAGAGTCAGTTCATCCTTCATCCCTCATCCTTCATCCTTCTCATAGCAGACTCTCCAGCAACAGCCGCATCTTGCGCATCTCCGCGCTTTGATCGACGTCGGGCAAAGGGGCCATGTCCACGCACAGGGCCCGGCTGTAGCTGTGTTTGTTCAACTGCGTGACCAGCCGGCCGTACTCCACCAGCCCCTGCCCGACCCGCACCTGAAACGCCTCCTTGCTCGTATCGCGGAGCCGGATGTGGCAGGCGTACTTCATCACCTGCTCGAAGCTACCCCCTTGGTGAGGGCCACAAATGTAGTGGCTCGGATCCAGGGTGATGGCCAAGCCCTTCACGTTGTCGCACAGCACCACCGCGGTATCCGGGTCCTGCGTC
>CAYGZI010000545.1:0-4385 GCA_964354245.1 uncultured Planctomycetaceae bacterium | reverse complement strand
GTGATGAAGGCCATCCAGCAGGTCACCGGGACCAAGATGAAGAGCCAGGCGGCCGGCAAGATGGGCTACAGCACGCAGGAGGTCGGCGACCTGGTGGTCGCGGCGCTGTGAGAGAGTAGTTGTCAGTTGTCAGTTGTCAGTAGACGGTAGATTCCGACGCACGCTTGCCTCTTCGCGGCTCCCAAGACCCACTCACCGCGGAACCTCCCATGAAAAACACCCTTTTCGATCTCTCCGGCCGCTGCGCCCTGGTGACCGGCGGCAGCAAGGGACTCGGCCGGGCGATCGCCACCGCGTTTGCGTCCGCCGGGGCGGACCTGGCCATCGCCAGCCGCCACGAAGGCGAACTCGCCGGCGCCGCGGACGCCATCCGCCGCCAGCACGGAGTCCGCGTCGAGCCGATCGCGGCCGACCTCTATCGCCGCGAAGAAGTTCAGCGCCTGGCCGACGCCGCCGTCCAGCGCCTCGGCAAGATCGACATCCTCGTGAACAACGCCGGCACCAATGTCCCCCAGCCCATCGAGCAGGTCCGCGACGAAGACTGGGACCGCGTGCTCCAACTGAATCTGACCAGTTGCATGGCCCTCACAAGGGCCCTGGTCCCCGGGATGCGCGAGCGCCGCTGGGGGCGAATCATCCACATCTCCTCGATCATGGGCCTCAGCTCCAAAGAAGGCCGCAACAGCTACTCCGCCACCAAGTCGGCCTTGATCGGCATGACCCGGGCTTCGTCGCTGGACCTCGGCCCGTTCGGGATCACGGTCAACTGCCTCGCCCCGGGGATCTTTGCCACGGAGCTGCCCATGTCCCTGCTGACTCCGGAGGAGCAGGCGCAGGCGGCCGCGCGGACCGCTCTGGGCCGCTGGGGGCAGCCGGACGAGCTGGCCGGCCCCGCCCTCCTCTTGGCCAGCGAAGCCGGCAGTTACATCACCGGCTCCGTGCTCCTGGTCGACGGCGGGCTCCTCTGCCGGGCGCTTTGACTACTGGCTCTCCCCCTCGTCGTTCGTCCGGTCCGTCCGGAGCCGGTCGAGTTTCGTGGGAACCGAGAGGATGGCGTTCAGCACGTCGACGAGGAAGTGCAGCCCGAGGAAGGCAAAATAAGCGAGGATCGGCAGGGCCGCGGCCAAAAACAGGGGGATCTTCGGCGCAAAGACGACTGCGACGCCCGCAAGGGCTCCAGGCGAGCCGGCGCGAGTCGCCGGCAGGCTGCCCAAACCCGGGGTCGCCGGGACGTCCACGCCGTAGGGGGCCGTGAGTTCCTTCATCAGGTTGGCATAACCGGCCAAGGCCGACGTGTCCAATCCGAGTCCCAGCCCGGGTTGGGCGGACGCGGGCTTGGACCCAGACGGGATTGCCGCCTGGGCCAGAGCGAACATTGCCCAGAACACGCCGACGCCAAACAGGACCGGCGCCGCGCGAAGGCCGAGCTTCAGCACAAAGGAGAACGCGCCGAGCGTCTCCTCGTCCACGTTCACGTCGGAAGCAATGGAGAGATTCAGCGCCTCGGGATTGAGCGCCGCGACCGCCAAGTACTCGAAGACGATGAACCCGGCCACCGCGGTGGAAATCGATAAGAACGACTTTTCGTAAATCGCCCATACCGTCACGCCGACAAGGACCGCCAGTCCGGCAAGCGCGCAAAAGACCGCCATAGAATCCGATAGTGCGCTGGAGCCGATCTTGGCAGTGCCGGCCCGATTCAGCCGCTCGGAGGCCGCCAGAAACCGGCGGGCCGAGTATTGGAGCGCAAGCAGAAGCAAGATCTCGGCCAATCCAAGCACCGCCGGAAGGGCCTGCTTCATAATATAGACGGCGCAATAGGCATCGAACGCAATCACCCCGAGCATCGCCAGATACAGCCCATAGTGTCCGATCCAGGCAAACAGCCCGGCCGCCGACTCGACGAACTGCGGCGTGAACCGGGCGCGGGCCGACGCCAACAGAAAATCGAACAGGTGCGAAGGCTTTCCTTCGCGCGACCGCTGGAAGGCCGCCGGGGAGCGCTCGAACGTGGGCAGCATCGTGCGCACCGGCGGCGGTTCGGGAACCGGCGGCGCGCCCGAAAGCGGCGATGCTTTGGGTAGCGCCGCTTCCCCCTCGAACAACCCTTTGACGCTCCGGGCCGGGATCCATTCTTGCATCCCGTCCTTCCATACCAGTGCGTCCGGCGGCAATTCCCCCTGCTCGGCCAGGCGCTTCAATTCCGACGAACTCACCGGCCCGCACTGCTGGTCTCCCCGGGCAAAGTACCACTGGATCGCCGTCATGCGAGATTGCCTTCCATTTTCTACCGGGCATCGAGGAACGGATCGCCGATCAGCATTTCCTGCCGGCCGCCCAAGATGCCGGCGGTGGCCAAAGCCAACACAACGATCCCCAACCTCCAACTCACGACGATCGCTCCTCAAGCACGTCCGGATCCACCACCCACCGGTCGAGGCCCGGCGATGATGCACCAACCCATCGTAGGCTCGCCGCGGCGGGTGTGCAACCCGATGCCCCGCCGGCCGGATTGCCGGCTGGAATCCAGAGAACCCGAGTTATACGGCCGGGGCGACGGAGCCTATTGGAACAAGGACGTTCGACGGTCACAGACAATCAGATCCACCTCGAAGAGGGGTGGAAGGAAGGAGAGATTCTCATGAAACGTCCAGTGCTGGTGTTCGTTGCGGTGTTCGCCGCTGCTGCGGGGCTGTTGATGTCGTCGGTCGGACGGGCCGAGTATGCCGCCATCCGCGGCATTCCCGTCACCGAAGGGCAAATGCGGATCGCCGGACCCGATTTCGACCGGATCCAGAAGGCCGAGCCCTCGGCCACCGACCAGTTCGTGCTCAAGGAAACGCGGGTCGAGGCCGAGATCTCCGGCGTGCTCGCCCGGGTCCGGGTGGAGCAGGTCTTCGAGAACCCCTTCCCCGAGCGCCTGGAGGCGGTCTATGTCTTTCCCCTGCCCGAGGACGCGGCAGTGGACCGCTACTGGTTCCAGGTGGGGGAGAAGGTGATCCGCGGCGTGGTCATGAAACGCGAGGATGCGCGCCGCGAATACGAGCAGGCCAGGGACCAAGGCCGCAAAGCAGCGCTGTTGGAGGAAGACCGGCCCGACATCTTCACCCAGTCGGTGGCCAACATCCCGCCGAAACAGACGATCACGGTACACCTGGAATACGTCCACCCGGTGCAGATCGACGGCAACCGCTATCTGTTCCGCTTTCCCATGGTGGTCGGCCCGCGCTACATCCCGGGCCAGCCGCTGGGCCGGCCGAGCGTGGGCCGCGGGTGGCTGCCCGACACGGACCAGGTCCCCGACGCCTCTCGCGTGACGCCCGAGCCGCTCCCCCAGGGAATGCGCAGCGGCAACGACGTGAAGATCTCTGTGAAGCTCGATGCCGGCATGCCCATCCAGAACATCACGGGCGTAACGCACGAGTTGGAGAGCAAGAAGGAGTCCGAGACCGTGGCCACGATTCAGCTCAAGGGCCAAAAGGCGATCCCCGACAAGGACTTCGTCCTTGAGTATCGGCTGGCCAGTGAGGAGACGGTGCTTGCCTCCCTGGCCCATCGCGGCGAGACCGGCGCATACTTCGCCCTGGTGCTCCAGCCCAAGTGGAAGACCGAGGCCGGCGAGGTGACTCCCCGCGAAGTGATCCTGCTGTTGGACTGCAGCGGCTCGATGACCGGCCCCGGCATCAGCCAGATGCGGATCTTCGCCCAGCACGTGATGGACCGCCTGAACCCGCAGGACACGTTCCGGATCGTCGGCTTCAACAACACCACGCGCGTGTTCCGCAACCAGCCCGAGGCGGCCTCGCCGGAGAAGATCGCCGAAGGCAAGGAGTTCATCCGCCAGCTCAATGCGTCCGGGGGAACGGAGATGCTGCCGGCCCTGAGGACCGCGCTCGGCAACGCTCCCGCGGAGCAGAACCACGTCCGCTACCTGGTGCTCGTGACCGACGCCATGGTGGGCAACGACGACGCCATCCTGGGCTACCTGAACCAGCCGCAATTGGCCGACGTGCGGGTCTTCCCCGTGGCCGTCGGCGCAGCGCCCAATCACTACCTGATCGGCCGGGCCGCCGAGCTGGGACGGGGGTTCGCCCTCCAAGTGACCAACCAGGACAACCCGGCCGAGATGGCCAAACGGTTCAACGAGAAGGTCTCCAAGCCCTACATGACCGACCTGGAGATCGACTGGGGCAAGCTCAAGGTCCGCGACCTGGTGCCCGAGAACTTGCCCGACCTCTACGCCGACCGGCCTCTGGTGATCGTGGGCCGATACGATGAGCCGGGCAAAGGCGAGGTCACGCTAAAGGGCAACATCCGCGGGCAGGCGGTCAAGACCGCGATGGCGCTAAGCCTCCCCGAGAAGCTGGCAGCGCACGATAGTCTCG
>CAYGZI010000544.1:0-4395 GCA_964354245.1 uncultured Planctomycetaceae bacterium | reverse complement strand
GCCAGACAGCGCATGTGTCGAGCGTGGCCTTCAGCCCCGACGGGAAGCGGATCGCCAGCGGGAGCGCCGATGGGACGGTGAAGGTGTGGGACGCCTCGAAACCGTCACCCTGAAAGGTCGCAGCGGGGCTCTCGTCGGCATCGCGGGCCGGGAGAGGTGGGGCGAAGGGTTATAATCCGTCCCCGGGGACCCAGGCATGAATGCCTGGGCTACGGAAAAATGCCTGCGCGCGACCCGATCACTTCGCGGGCTGGAGCGTGATGGACCGCACGTTCATGGGCCGCCAGCCCTTCGCGGCCGGGCGGAGCGTGAGCGTCGTCGGGCCGGGCTGGCTGAGCTCGACCTGGCCGAGGCGGACGACCTCGTACTTGTCGTAGGCCCCGGTGGAGGTGATCTTGGCCGAGAGCTTCTGGCCGCCGACCTCGATCGTGAGTTGGGCGGCTCCCTTGCCGGAAACCTCGGCCAGGACCTCGTACTTGCCGGGTTTCGCGAGGTCCAGTTGCCACTCGGCCCAGTCGGCGGCGCTGGTCCAGAAGCCGAGATTCGGCTTGCCGGACTTGCTCTCGACCTTCAGACGCTCGCCGTGAATCTGTGCCCCGGTGGCGTCGAGCACGATCTTCCCCGTGGCGTCCGCGGTGGCGGGGGCGATCTTTCGCGCCTTTCTGGCGGACTTCTTCGGCGCGGCAGGCGGGGTCGGGAGCCCCGCGCCCAACACCTGCGGCTGGCCCGCGATCTGGAGCACCACGACCGAGCAGATCTTGTCCGGCGCGGCGCCGGTGAGCTTCACGGTTAGCCCCTTGTCGCCGCTTGCGGTCTGGAACTGCCTGGAGCGATCGGCCAGCAGGTAACAAGCCTTCACGGCGTTGGAGACCGGCACCGCCAGCTCGCCGGATGCCGGCCAATCGAAGACGTGGAGATAGAGCGTCGTCTGGCCGGGCAGGCTGGCAGCCTGCCCCGCGGCGTCGGCCTTGGTCGTGATGCGGCCCCAGGACGGGCGAGGGCAAGGGCTGGCCGTGGTGGCGTAGATGGACTCGCCGTTGAGCTTCATCCATCGGCCGATCTGCCGGAGCCGCTCGACGCTGGGCTGTGGGATGAGGCCCTCGGACGTGGGGCCGACGTTGAGCAGATAGTTGCCGCCTTTCGAGGCGATATCGACCAGGTTGCGGATCAGCGTTTCCGTGCTCTTCCAGTTATTGTCGTAGCTCTTGTAGCCCCAGGTGGAGTTCATCGTCATGCAGGTCTCCCAGTCGCGCCCCGGGATGCCGGTGGCGGGGATGCGCTGCTCGGGCGTGTCCGTGTCGCCCTTCACTCCGCCGCCGAGGCGATTGTTGGTGACGATCGCCGGATACGGCGTCAGGAGCGGCAGGAACTTCTTCGTGCGATCGGGGGTCATCAAGTGCGGCGTGTCCCACCAGAGGACGTCGGGCTTGTAGTTGGCCAGGAGTTCGCGGACCTGCGGCACGGCAATCTGGTCGATGTACTTGTCGAAGCTCCCCTTGTGGGCCGGGTCCCAGCCGTCGCCGTCCTTGTAGCCCGACTTGGCGCCGCCGGGATGGGTCCAGTCCTGCGCCTCGGAGTAGTAGAGGCCGAACTTCAGCCCGTGGCGCCGCGCGGCCTCGGCCAGCGGGCGGATGAGGTCCTTGCCGTAAGGCGTGGCATCCACCGCGTCCCATCCGGTCACCTTCGAGTCGAACAGGGCGAAGCCGTCGTGGTGCTTGGACGTGATGACGATGTACTTCATCCCGGCCTCTTGGGCCAGCGCGGCCCAGCCGTCCGGATCGTACTTGACCGGATTGAACTGCCGGGCGAACTGCTTGTACTCGGCCAGCGGGATCTTCGCCCGCAGCATGATCCACTCGCCGATCCCTTTGATCTGCTGGCCCTTGTAGGTGCCGGCGGGCACGGAGTAAACGCCCCAGTGGATGAACATGCCGAAGCGGGCTTCGCGCCACCACTTCATGCGTGCGTCGCGGGCCTCCTTGGATTCGGGCGCGGGCTGCGGGGCCGCCGCTGCGCGGTGTGCCGAAACCGATGCCCCCAGAATGGCACACATCGAGATGAGAATCTGTGCAGTTCGTCGGATGTTCATCTTCCGTTCTCCCAATTGCCGTTCAAAGAGGGTCTTTCCCGTCGGGTGTCGATGGATCGCCTTTGCCTTCGACCACGGTACTCCGGCCGCGCTGCGGCGTCAAGTCAGCAAGTGGCCGGGCGCTATGCCAACGTTTGCGCGGTTCGACCTGGCTGCGCAGCTCACACCGTCACCGTGCAACGTTGCCGGGTCACGCGGCAGCCGTCGCCGTGGATGGCGTAGCGGTGAAACTGGTAGGCCCGGCCCGACCGGGCATGGGGCGGGCGCGGGTCGGGTTTCGAGCCCGTGCTGGATGAGGCAGTGAGCGTCACCGGTTCGGTGGTGGCGCAGGCGCCCACGATGCGGACCCCGCCGACCCGGCGATCCTCGCTTAGGTGAACGTGGCCGTGCAGGATCAGCCGCACCCCGGCCGCGTGGCACAAGAGCCGCAAGGCGCGTCGCTGGTCCTGCGGTATTTGCAGGGCCAGCCGCTCCAGCTTGCCGAGGGGCTTCTGTGCGCGGCGGCGGGCCGTTTCCGTCTCCGGGATGTTGGGGCTGTGGTGCAGGGCGACGATCTTCACCGGCACGTCGCGGTGCTTGTGCAAGAGGCCGGCCACCCTCTCCAGCTCAAAGTATTTCAGTTCTCCTCCGGCCGCTCCCATCCAGCGGAACTCGCCGAGGTTGTTGGAGTTCAGCCCGAAGATCACGAGCCTCGGGTCCGGCCGGACGGCCCAAGGGAATTTCGTCGGCTGGTTGCCGAGGCGCAGGCCATCGATGGCCCGCTGGAGGCCCTCGGTTGCATAAGCCTTGCTACGCCAGGGGAGCCGGAATCCGAGGCAACCGACGTCGTGATTGCCGGGGATCACGAGGACCTTCTTGGCGAGCCGAGCGGCCTCGACGGCTCCCCAGAAGACCTTCCAGGCCTCCGGCTCGCCGCGGTCGGTGACGTCGCCTGTCACCAGAATGAGGTCCGCCTCCCGGATGGGCGGCGCGTGGAGGACCTTGCGGCAAGCCGCGTTCATCCCCTGGAGTCTTCCGAACAGCTTGGGCTCCGAGCGCGATCCGTCGTCCGCGGCGGTCAGGTGCAGGTCGGAGAGGTGGACGATGGTCAGTGGGCGGGGCTTCCCCATGAGTCGGCGCGTCTCCCAATGTGGCCCGACAGGTGCAGCCAAAGCCGTCAGCAATCAGCTATCAGCCGTCAGCTATCGGCCATCAGCTTTCAGCTATCAGCTCTAAGAACGCTGACACGCGACGATCGTGCAGGAGTGAGAAATGAGAAATGAGAAGTGAGAAGTGAGAAATGCAAATTGCCCGGACGAACCTGGGCTCCCATTCTGCACTTTGCACTTCTCATTTCTCACTTCTCATTTTTCATTCATCCCTCATCCCTCATCCTTCACCCCTCTCCCTCCTCCCGCCGGAACGTCACGTGCCGGTTCCAGGCCGGATCGTCGCGGTGGGGAAAATCGGTGCGCACGTGACAGCCGCGGGTCTCTTGGCGCTCCAGCGCCGCGCGGATCATCAGCCACGCCACCGAGAGCATGTTTTGCAGCTCCCAGCCGGAGGGCTTTGACAACTGCTGGGCCAAGACGTAGCGGCTCCAGTGGTCGATGTTCTCCATCGCCTCCTGTAATCCATCGGCATCGCGCCGCACGCTCACGCTCCGCCACATCTGGGCCTTCAGGGCGTTGCGGATGTCGGCCAGATCGAGCACCTGGCGGGGCGGGGCGGCGCGGGGGTTCTCCAGGGCCAGGGCATGGAAGGAGTCGTTCGTCCCGGCCGCGTCGCGGGTGGCCCCTTCGCCCGCGTGCGCCCCGTAGACCATCGCCTCGAGAAGGCTGTTCGATGCCAGGCGGTTGGCCCCGTGCAGGCCGGTGGCGGTCACTTCTCCGGCCCCCCAAAGCCCCGGGACCGTCGTGCGCCCTTCCAGATCGACGGTCACACCGCCCATCATGTAATGGGCCCCGGGCCGCACCGGGATCCGGTCTCGCGTGATGTCGATGTCAAACTTCGCGCAGATGGCCGCGATTCCCGGGAAGCGGGTCCGCACCCAACCGGCATCGAGGTGGGTGAGCGTCAGGTAGACGTTCGGGTGCCGGGTCTTTTCCATCTGGCTGACGATCGCCCAACTGACCACGTCGCGCGGGGCCAGCTCCGCGCGGGGATCGTACTCGGGCATGAAGCGGTGGCCGAAGCGGTCCACGAGGTGGGCCCCTTCGCCGCGCATCGCCTCGGTGATCAGGTCGCGGCTCGACCCGGCGATGTAGAGCACCGTGGGATGGAACTGCATGACCTCCATGTCGCGGCGCTCCGCCCCGGCCCGGTAG
>CAYGZI010000543.1:0-4410 GCA_964354245.1 uncultured Planctomycetaceae bacterium | reverse complement strand
CATCCTGTATGCCTCAAACTGCTGAAATCTCCAATACCAAAATGCTGCTGTAGAATTAGGTACTCAGTACCCCGCCGGCTTCCGGTTCGCGTCGGGCTTACCAGGTTTCCGCAGGAGCGATCCATGGTCCATCAAGAGCAGTTCACCGTCCAAACGCGGGGGCACGGCCAGATCGACGACCTGACCGGCCGCGTGGCCGACGTGGTGCGGCGGTCGGGGATTGCGACCGGCACCGCCCAGGTCTTCACGGTCGGCAGCACCGGGGCCATCGGGATGATCGAGTTCGAGCCCGGCCTCCAGGAAGACCTCCCAGAAATGCTCGACCGCCTCATCCCGCCCAGCCGCGACTACGGCCACGAGCGGGCCTGGCACGACGGCAACGGCCACAGCCACCTTCAGGCCACGCTCTTGGGGCCTTCGCTGAGCGTGCCCGTGGGCCAGGGTCGCCCCGTGTTGGGGACGTGGCAGCAGATCGTCCACGTCGAGTGCGACATCCGGGCGCGCCAGCGGACGATCGTGGTCACGGTGATGGGAGAGTAACTACGGCTTCAGCTCGATCTCCAGCGGCCGGTTCTCCCCTTCCTTGACCTCGAACTCGATGCCGCTGGTCTTCGGTGTCCAATACCTGGGCGGAATGTCCGAGGGCCTCGGGATCACGGTGGGCTGCGTGGGCACGCCGATCTCCGGATCGACCCGCCTGGGGGCCACCGCCACGCGATAGTTCCCGGCCCAAATCCCCTTGCCCTCGGCCGTCACAACCTCGAACGTGCCGTCGGGTTTGATCGATGCGGTCATGTACACGGCGTCGGCATCGTCGTAGAAGAACACCTCCCCGTCGGTGACCGGCCGCCCCTGGAACGTGACCGTGCCGGTGAGCGTGCCCCGCTCGCGCCCGGGCCCGCACCCGGGGACTCCGAGGGCCGAGATGACCAGGAGAATAAGCCAGGAGGCTCGTCTAATCCGTCTCGCGGTTTGTGGACCTGCCATCGTCTCGATTTGCGTAGTTGTAGAGGACTTGGAGATCGGTTTGGCTGGAGAGGAACTTCGTGGAGCGGTCGGCAAACACCACGTTCGTCCCGCCCGAGTGGGCCGACAAAAGAGGCGTGTTCGGCCCGCAATTGCCCGGCACGCCGAGGGCCCGGTAGGATCGCTCGCCCACCGGATGGATGACGCAGGTGACGTTGAAGGCCCGCTCCCACTGGTCGTCGGCGGGCCCCATGGGGAACCCTTGTCCGCAGTCGCTGCGGCAGTCCTTGCGCGTGCCGTCGGTGTCCATACACCAGTCGGACTGCTCGGCGGCCATGATGGTGTGGGAGGTGCCGTCGCGGATCTCGGAGATGCCGACGGCCATGTGTACTCGGGAGCGATGATCCTGCACGACGATCACGCCGCTCCACGAGATCTTCCCGTAGGAGCCGGGAACGGGGCCTTTATCGCGAGTGGTCTTGCCGTCCAGCGCGCCGGAGATCCCAACGTAATTGGCGCTCTGCACCTGGGCGTAGAGATGCTCCGGCGAGTCCAGCATCCACCTGGGCAGCGTGGTGGAAGGGCAACGCATCCACGGGAAGTACTGCTTGCGCAGCAGATCGCGGTTCCACTCGTTTCCTCCGGCCCCCACCCAGCCGGTGCAGCCGCTCTTGGTCTTGGCCGCCAGATCGTCGAAGCCCTGGACCACGTAAAGCTCCTCGACGTAGGGCATGATCCGCACCAGCCAGGAGTGCCCGTAGAGCTTCGAGGCGTTGATCAGGCCCCCCGGCGGAAAGCTCTTCTCGGTGTTCTCGTAGTTCAGCAGGGCCAAGCCGATCTGGTTGAGGTTGTTGGCGCATTGCGTGCGCCGGGCGATCTACCGGGCCGCATGGACCGCCGGCAACAACAGGGAGATCAAGACACCGATGATCGCCATCACGACCAGGAGCTCGACCAGGGTGAACCCCTCGCTGGCCGGCCGCACCCGATACCCCTGCTGTTGATCTCCGCTGGGTCTCATGGCTGGACCCTCCGACTTGCCGAACTGGCGCCCCGGCGATGGATGGAAGACGGCGAATACCCACTGTGGGGGGAGATCGCCGCTCGTCCGGCTCGCCATCCCTTCCCTTATCATAGTGGAGATTCGACCGCAAGCAACTATTCTGCGAACCCGGTCTGCCCTCCTGTGCGGCAGACAGGAATGTCTGCCCTCCTTTGCGGCAGACAGGAATGTCTGCCCTCCTAATCCCCCACCGCCACGTGGACGCAGCCCACCGCCGTCTGCCCGTACTGGTCGGTCCGCTCCACGCGGACCAGGTAGTGCCCCGGCTTCTGGAACCGGTGCTTCACCACCCCGTAGCCGTCCTTGGCCAGCGCGACCACGTTGCCGTCGGAGCGGGTCTGTGCCTTGGGCGTGCCGTCGCCGAAGTCCCAAGTCTCCTGGCCCGCGGTGGTGCCGAAGGTCCGCGCCTTGAGCGTCACCTCGTCGCCCGCCCGGATGCCCAGCGTGGGATGATGCACCACGTGGAGCGAAGGCGGCAGGCGGTCGCGGTGCTCCTGATCCACGGAGATCACAATCGCGAAGTCGGTTTCAGTCCGGCCCGCCGCGTCGGATACCTGGACCGCCTCGCTGTAGTAGCCCGGCCGGGCATAAGTCCGCTTGACCTTCGGCCCCTCGGCGGTCGTGCCATCGGTGAAGGTCCACTTGTAGCCGGCGATCTTTCCATCCGCGCTCCACGAGCGGCTGGCGTCCAGCTCCACGGTCTGGCCGGTCAGGACGAGCTGATGCGGCCGGGCCACGGCGACGAGCTTCGGCTGGTGCTGCTTCTGGTACGCCTCCCAGACAAAGCCAAAGGCCTCCTGGCACCCCCACTTGCCCGAGGGCTGGCGGCATGTGATGTCGAAGTGAAAGTGCGACCAGCCGCCGCTCCCGCCTTCCTTGCCGAGCAGGCCGAGGCGCTCGCCCGCCTTGACGCGGACGCCGGGCTTGATGTTCGCGTCGATCGAGTAGAAGTGGCTGTAGCGATAGTACCAGCCGCGGGCGTCCAACACGTACACCACGTCGTAACGCGGGCTGACGGGCGTTCCCTTGTATCCGGGAATCGCGTCCTTGCGGGCCGAGACGACCAGCCCGTCGGTGGCCGCCACGATCTCGGTCATCCCCTCACAGCCGCCGAAGTCCAGCCCGTAATGATAGTAGATCTTCTTGTTTGTCGGCCGGTCGGCGTGATCGACGTAGCACGGCTCGTTGGCCATCTGCGAGGAGCTGGCAAACCATCGCTGGCGGATCGGATAGACGAAGGTTCCAGGATTCATCAGCGGCGAGCCCGCGGGCCAGAGCCTCAGCCGTGCGTCTTTCTCCAGGCCCCAGTCGTCGCTTCCGCTATTCTTCGTATACCCCTTGGTGATCGGGCAGTCGATCCGCACCTTGCCCACGGTGACCGGCAACCGGTACGTGGCCGAGGTGAGCCACGCCCGCTGGCCGTCCACCTCGACCTCGACGCGGGCATTTCGCACGGCCGCCCGGAGCGGATCGACGGTCTCCTTGAGGTCCAGCAGCTTCACCAGGACCTTCTGCCCGTCGCAGAGTTCGACCTCTTGGGCCTGGCCCAGATTCAAGTCCACGGCCCGCACCAGCGGCTTGAGCGTTGGCTCAGGCGGCTGGGCCGGGGCGATGAGGACGGGGCAGAAAACTGTCAGCAGTGCGACCAGAACGGCTCGTTGGAACATTGGTCCTCCTCCTCAACCTGCGGGCTGTGCGAAGCGGATCTACCAATACTCCCAAAGCCCCCGGGCTGCAACCCCCGGGCCTTCTGCGGTTCCGGAATCCAGCGCGACCGATAGGCGTCGCCGAGGGGCCGGCCAGAGGTGCCAGGAGCGTCGGATCCTTCGTAACTGCCGGTGGCTGGAAGACTTAGGTCTCCGCCCCTTTACGCATCCCCCGCCGGGCGTACAATGGGGGCATGACCACGAAAGCCTTGATTGCCTTGCCGGTACACAACGAGGCCCGCCACGTCGCCGCCGTCCTGGGCCAGGTTCTGCTTTATAGCGACGAGGTCCTGGTCGTAGACGACGGCTCGACCGATGGCACCTCCGAGTTGCTGGCCGGCTGGCGCGGCATCCACGTGGTCCGCCACCCGGCCAACCGCGGCTACGGGGCCGCGCTGGCGTCGGCCTTCGAGTTTGCCCTGCGCGGCGGCTACGACGTGCTCGTGACCATCGACTGCGACGGCCAGCACCAGCCGCAGCGGATCCCGCAGTTCGTTCAGACCCTTGTGGATCAAGAGGCCGACGTGGTCTCCGGCAGCCGCTACCTGACGCGATTCCCCGATGACAGCCGGCCGCCCGTGGAGCGCTATCGCATCAACCGCATGATCACGGCCGAGGTCAACCACCGGCTCGGCCTCCACCTGACCGACGCCTTCTGCGGCTTCAAGGCCTACC
>CAYGZI010000542.1:0-4443 GCA_964354245.1 uncultured Planctomycetaceae bacterium | reverse complement strand
GTTGCTCGACGACAGGTTGCCCGTGTTGCCAAAACGACAGGCTGGAAGCCTGTCCTACCTGCCTATGCTGCAAACCGCGTGCCGAGGCACTGAAGTCATGTCCGGTCTGGCTCCCGCGACCACTCTATTAGATGCCGCAAAGGGCGATTTGGTGCTCCGGATTTCCGGCACCAGCCATCACGGCCAGGTCGTGCGCCTGCAACGGCCCAAGTGCGTGATCGGCTCCGGGCCGGCATGTACGTTGCGGGTCCGCGCCCGGGGCGTCCGGCCGGTACACTGCGTGATCCTGCGCGGCCCCGCCTGCACCGTGATCCGCCGCTGGTCGGCCGACACGCGGCTCAACGGGCGGGCCTTCACCGACGCGCGGCTCAGCCCCGGGGATCGGCTCGACGTCGGTCCGGTGGAGTTTGAAGTCCTGGACACCGGGGATGGCTCGCAGAACCCACCCGAGCCGGTGCAGCGGCGCGATGCTCCTGGATCGGGTCCCTCGACCGAGGACAGGAGGGCCATCGAAGACCTCCGGCATCGCCTGGCCTTGGCCAATGCCCAGGGGCGGCGGCGGGTCCGCACGCTCGTCGAGCGACTCCGGACCGCACGCCGCGAACTCGACCAGTCGCAGGCCCGGCAAGGTCCCCAAGATCGCGCCGAGGAGCCGCCCGAAGCAGCGCCCCCGCGGCCGAGCGATTCGGCCCCGGTGGATACCCGTGCCGTGCTGTCTCGATTGGGCCTCGATCTGCCCGAAGACGACGCCGGACAGGACCGCCCGAGCGGCCTTGAGGAGTCGGCGCACGCCGGGAGCGGAAGGTCGCCGCAGGTGGAGACTAGGCCGAGTGGCCCCGGGGCGACAGCGGGGATCGCGCCCGATCGCCCGACCCCCGATGCCTTGGCAAGGCCGTCCGAGGAGGAGTCCATCGACGAGTACATGGCGAGGCTGCTGGACCGGGTCCGAGCGGGCAGCGGGCCCTCAAGGCCCTTCAAGTCCCCGGTCGAGGCCACGGCCCCCAACGAGCCCGGGTTGCCGAGCCAACCCGGGGTGGACGGCATCGAGACGACGGCCGTCAGCGCGGGCCAGGGCCCGCCGGCCCCGATGGCTCGCCGCGCAGCCGCCCCGCGGGACTCCGCAAGCATCAATGCCATGCGCGAGCTGGCTAACCTGAGCGCCCACGCGGCCATCAACCGGCACGCCCGCCGCAGACTCCTCCGGATGAGCGGTGCGAAGCTCATCGTGCTTCTGCTGAGTCTGCTCTGCGGCGGGGCGATGATCTGGATGTGGTGCTGCTTTGGAGCGAGCACGCTGGCATTCTATTCGGGGTTGGTGGGCTTGCTGATCGCCACGTACTGGGGCGTGCAATACGCGATCCTCACCGGGCGATTGATGGTAACGCGTTCGGGACACCTGCTGTGGAAATCGCGCAAGGGCGCTGCCGACGTCCCGCCGCCGCCCCCGCCGCCCGACAACATCCAGAGCGGCGAAAGCTGAGTGGCCTCATCCCACTCCTCAGGAGCCCCGCGACGCCTTGACGTCGTCCAAATCGCGGAGCCGATAGGCGATCCCCACGTAGTCGAGCACGCGGCAGAGGGCCCGCAGCGCCACGCCCATCCCGTCCGGGCCGCTGAAGCCGCCAAACTGGCCGCCTCCTTTCAGGTGCGGCTCGAGGTCCAGGAACACTCCGGGAACCCCCCGGCGGCGGAGCTTGCCCTCCATTTCCGGAAGGACCTCGCGAAGCTTGCGGAACAGCAGCTCGTGGGCAGCGTCGCCGCAGTCGGCCGGGACGAAGTGGGCCAGGGCGTCTTCGTCCACGTGGCCGCCCTTGGCAACCGGTTTCGGGTTGCGGTAGTCCTTGACGTGGACCCAGCCGAGGCCCGGCCTCATAAGGCAGAACTGCTCCAGGATCTCGGCGGCCGAATAGCCCTGCACGATCAGGTTGGCGGCGTCGAACACCAGCACCAGGGCCGGGTGACCGACCTGGCGGTGGATGTCCGCCAGCAGGATGCCGTTTCCGCCGACCAGGTTCGCCTCCACCTCCAGCCCGAAGATCAACCCCTCGCGGTGGCATGCCTCGGCAATCTGCCCCAACTGATCCACGGCCTGCGCCAGGTGCTCCCGGGGGTCGGTTCCCTTGGGGTGATAGAAGGAGAAACCGCGGATGAGCTTGGTCTCGAAGGCGTGGGCCAGCCGACAAGCATTCTTCACGTCCCCGGCCAGGTAGCGCTTGAAGGGGACGTAGACGTTCTTGGTCCCGTCGTCCATGTCCAGCAGCTTCACCTTGCCGATCGGGGAGCCGAGCGAGGAGATGCTCAGCCCGTATTCGCTTTGAAGCTCGCGCACCTTCTGGATTTCGGGCCGCGTGAGCTTCATGGCGTTCTTGATGCCGGTGCCCACGTCGATGAAGCGGATGCTATAGTACCGCAGCCCCAGGGCGGCGAAGGCGGCAAACTGCTGGACGGCGGTCTTCTGGTTGGCGGCCTCGTCGGCGAAGCCGGAAAGGATCACACGCGGCGGATTGGTCATGGCGGTTCTCGCACTCGTCTGAAGGGACGCAAATCACGGCCCGGCCGGTATTGTGAAGGCCCCGCCGGCCCCTGACAAGAGGTGCCGAGTGTGGGACGGGATTCCATCCGTCCTACGTGCGGCCCCGCGCCAGACGCTTGCGGCCTGGCACCCCCTCCACTATAATCCCCGCTACACTGGGCGTTGGCTGGCATCCGGTGTGGCACCGCCGGCAGCCACGGCCACTCCAGGTCAGACCGCTCCCCAAGATGCGGGGCGGGCGCTCGTCACAATCCTTCTTGTTCGATGGCACCCTGGCGACTCCCTCGTCCCAAATGCCTTGTCCCAAATCCCTAGCCCCCAATCCCCGACCCCTGCCGGGCCGACACGGCCCGGCTCTGAACCCTGAACCCTGAACCCTGGACCCTGAACCCCGAACCCTCCGATGGCCACCTTCGATCTCACACCGCATCGGGTCCCCCGCGTCGAAACCAAGTACCGCCGGATCGTCACCGAAATCCCCGTCCCCGAATCGCTCCCGATCCTCCAGCGGCTCCGCCGCTTCGAGCCACTGTCGTTGTCCGGGCAGCCGCCGGTGGTCTGGGACCGGGCCGATGGAGTCCAGGTCTACGACCGCTGGGGAAACGTATGGCTCGACTGGTCCTCCGGGGTCCTGGTGACGAACGCCGGCCACGGGCACCCCAAGATCCGTCAAGCGATCCTCGACCAGGTCAACCACGGCCTGCTGCACAACTACTGCTTTCCTTCGGAGGTCCGCAGCGCGGTGGTCGAGGAGCTGGCCCAAGTGGCCCCGGAAGGGCTCAAGAAGGTCTTCTTGCTGACCACCGGCTCCGAGGCCATCGAGTGTGCCATCAAGCTGGCCCGCACCTGGGGCCAGCGCACGTTGGACCAGAGGGTCGGCGGCGGAAGCAAGATCGGCGTCGTCACCTTCGACAACGCCTTCCACGGCCGCACCCTCGGCGCCCAGATGGCGGGCGGCATCCCCGCCCTGAAATCGTGGATCGTCAACCTCGACAAGGACATCGTGCAGGTCCCCTTCCCGGACGGGTTCCGCTGCCCGGACACCCGCTTTGAGCTGTTCGAGGAATCGCTGGAGCAGATGGGCTATACGCCCTCGATGGTGGCCGGCGTCATGACCGAGACCTATCAGGGCGGAAACGCCAGCTTCGCACCGCCGGAGTACATCCAGAAGCTGCGGGCGTGGTGCGACCAGTGCGGGGCCTTGCTGATCTTCGACGAAGTCCAGGCCGGCTTCGGCCGCACCGGCGCCTACTGGGGCTTCGAGCACTACGGCGTCGTTCCCGACCTGATTTGCTGCGGCAAGGGAATCTCCAGCGGACTGCCGATCTCCGCGGTCATCGGCCGGCCGGAGGTGATGGACCTCTATCCGCCCGGCTCCATGACCTCCACCCACACCGGCAATCCCGTCTGTGTGGCGGCGGTCTTGGCCAATCTCCGCGTGATCCGGGAGGAGCGTCTGGTGGAAAACGCCCGGGCGATGGGCGAGATCCTTCAGCCCGAGCTGCGGCGGATCGGCGGGCGATTCTCCAAGCACATTGGCGCGGTCCACGGGAAGGGGTTGGTCGCCTCGCTGCACGTCGTCAAACCGGGCGGAATCGAGCCGGACGCGGCACTGGCCAGGGATATCGTGCGCCGCTCGGTGGAGAAGGGGCTCTTGATGTTCGCTCCGGTCGGCTATGCAGGGGCTTCGGTCAAGATCGCCCCGCCGCTGGTTGTCACCGAGGAGCCGCTGCGCGAGGGCATCCAAGTGATCGAAGAGGTTCTCGAGGAGGCGGTCGCAGGCTAGGGGCTGGGGTTCAGGGTTCAGGGTTCAGGGGGCGGAGCCGGGCCGTGTCGGCCCGGTCGCTGTAGCGTAACAGGAATTGGGGACTGGGGATTAGCGATTGGAGACTGGAGAAGCGAAAAGTGAG
>CAYGZI010000541.1:0-4458 GCA_964354245.1 uncultured Planctomycetaceae bacterium | reverse complement strand
AGCGCGGCGAGTCGAGCTTGAACACCTGGTCGCCCGCCGGCACCAGCCCCCGGATCTTCTGCAGGTCCACCATCGAGTCCACGATTCCCACGAAGACCAGCCGGTCGCCGGAGCGGAGCCGCTCTTCGGGCGGCACGGCGGGGAGGATGACCCCCTCGCGGTCGATCTCCGCCAGATACACGCCCGGCAGGTGACGCAAGCCCGCTTGCTCGATCGACTTGCCCACCAAGGGGCTCCCCTCTTCCACGAACATCTCAATGGTGTACTGGCGCGGGTCGGCGATCGTGGTCATGGCCGCCCGCCGCTCGGGCAAGAAATAGCGGTGGCCCAGGGCGATGAAGGCGATTCCCATGATCGCGGCGGGCACGCCGACCCAGGTGACGTCGAACATTCCCAGTCCGCGGGGCAGGGGGGCGGCGAACTGCCCGGGCCCCTGGGCATCGGCCGCCCGGATCAACATGCCGTTGACCACCAGGTTGGTGCTCGTGCCGATGAGCGTGCAGGTCCCGCCGAGGATCGCGGCGTAGCTCAGGGGGATCATCAGCTTGGAGGCCGGAATGCGGTGCTGCTTGGCCCAGTCGTTGACCGCGGGGATGAGCATCGCGACCAGCGGGGTGTTGTTCATCACGGCGCTGAGGGCGGCCGTGGGGCACATCATGCGCCAGAGCGCCTGAAACGCCGACTTGGGCCGGCCGAACAGCCGGTCGGAAATCCAGATCACGCCGCCCGTCTCGACGACCCCCGCCGCCACCACAAACAGGATCGCCACCGTCACCATGCCCTCGTTCGCCATACCCGCCAGGGTCTCGGGGGCGGGGAGGATGCCCGTCAGGAACAGCAGCGCCAAGCCGCCCATCAGCACCAAGTCAGGCGCCAATCGCGTGCCGGCCAAGAGGCCCAGAATGAGCAACACGTCCGCCAGAGTGAACCACGCCGCAAGAGACACCCAAGAGCCTCAAATCAACATAGATCGGGTCGTCCTTCACCGGGGCGCGTTGCCCGAAAACGTCTCCAAGATAACGAGATCGCGCCAAGAAAGCCAGGCGAAGTCGGCAGATGGGGCAGTATGGCAGTGACCTTTCGGGAGGCGCGCTGAGAGGCAGCATCCCTCATTCTTCATCCCTCGCCCCTCGTCCCTCAGAATCCGGGACCTCGGCGGGCCGCCCAAAGCGGGCATAGAGCGGCGGCAGCAGAAAGAGGTTCAATAGCGTCGAGGTAAACAGCCCGCCGACGATCACCACCGCCAGCGGATACTCAATCTCGTGCCCCGGCTTGTTGCCGGCAATCACCAGCGGCACCAGGGCCAGGCCGGTGGCCAGCGCGGTCATCAGGATCGGTGCCAGTCGCTCCAAGGCCCCTCGCAGCACCAGCCCGATCCCGAAGGGCTCGCCCTCGCTGATCTCCAGGTGGCGGAAGTGGCTGACCATCATGATCCCGTTGCGGGCCGCAATGCCCAACACGGTGACGAACCCGACCACCGAGCCGAGCGAGAGCACCCCGCCGCTGGCCAACACCGCGACCACTCCGCCGATCATCGCAAAGGGGATCGTCGCCGCGACCAGCAAGGTCGGACGCCATCCCTGAAAATCCACGTACAACAAGAGCACGATCCCCACCAGCGCCAGGGCCGACAGCGAGTAGAGCTTGCGGAGCGACTCTTGACGGGCCGCGTACTCGCCGAGGAACTCCGGGTGGTACTCGCGGCCGAAGGGGATCGCGCGGACCTTGGCCTCGATCTCGTTGGCCACGGACCCGAGGTCCCGGCCTTGCACGTTGCAGGTGACGTCCAGCCGGCGCGAGGCGTTTTCGCGGCGGATCTCGTTGGGCGTCGGCACGATGGCCACGTCGGCCACGTCGCCGAGCCGGACTTGGGTGCCCGAGGGGGTGTCGATCGGCAGCTCCCGGATGGCGGCCTGGTCGATCCGCGTGGAAGGCTCGCCCCAGACCACCACGTCGAACTTCTTCTGCCCTTCGTAGACCTCGCCCACCTTGGCCCCCTTGAGAATCGTGGTGGAGGCCCGGCGCACGTGCCCGGCCGTCAGCCCAAACCGCTCGGCGGCCTCGGGCCGCAGCCGGACCTCGACCTGCGGAACCAGGACCTGGGGCTCGACCTTGAGGTTGATCGCGCCGGGGACGGTCGCCATGGCCGCCTCGACCTCTTTGGCCTTGGCGCGGAGCACGCTGAGGTCCGGGCCATAGAGCCGGACGACAATGGTCGCACTCGTCCCGGTCAGCACCTCCTTGATCCGCTCGCGGAGGTACGTGAGCACGTCGCGGTAAAGGCCCGGGTAGGCGTTGACCACCTCTTCGATCTTGCCGACGGTGGAGGCATAGTCCACGTCGGGCTCGATGCTGATCCAGAGTTCGGTGAAGTTGGGGCCGACGACCTCGTCGGCCACCTCGGCCCGGCCGATGTGTGCCCCGAAGTTCCGCACGCCGGGGATCGCCCGGAGCTGCTTGCTGGCCTGAATGGTAACCCGGCGCATGGCGTCGATCGACGTGCCCGGCTTCTCCACGAAGTGCATCAGGAAATCGGTCTCCTGAAACTTGGGCAGGAACTCCTGTCCGAGCCGGGTAGCGGCCGCGCCGCTCACGGCGAAGGCGGCCACCAAGATGGTCAGGGCAGAGTACGGCCGCCGGATGAAGACCGAAAGCAGCGGCCGGTAGGCGCCTTTGAGCAGCCGGGCCAGCGGGGCCTCGGGGCGGCCCGTCGCCCGGCCCGTCAGCAACATGTACGACAGGGCGGGAGTGACCGTCACCGCCACCGCCAACGAGGCCAGAATGGCCAGAACGTAGGCCAACGCCAACGGTCGGAAGAACGCCCCGGCCAGCCCCTCCAGGAAGAACACCGGCAAGAAGACCAGCACCACGATCAGGCTGGCGAACACCACGGCGCTGCGGACTTCCAGCGAAGCGCTGAGCACGACCTGAAACGCCGACTGCGGTTGCCCCGCCGCGCGGTTCAGGCGGAGCCGCCGCACGATGTTCTCCACGTCGATAATCGAATCGTCCACCAGTTCGCCGAGCGAAATCACCAGGCCGGCCAGCACCATGGTGTTGACGGTCGCCCCGGACCACGTAATCGAGAGCACGGCGATCACCAGCGACAGCGGGATGGCGATCATGCTAATGAGCGCGCTCCGCCAGTCGAACAGAAACGCCACCAGGATGACGATCACCAGGATGCACCCCGCAGCCAGGGCGCGGGTCAAGTTGTGCATCGCACGCTCGATGAACGTGGCGGGGCGGAAGATGGTCGAGTCGACTTCCACGCCCTTCAGGGCGGGCTCCAGCGTCTTGAGGGCCTCTTCCACCTGGCGCGTGACCTCCAGCGTGTTTCCCTCCGGCTGCTTCTCCACGATCAAGAGCAGACCTGGGCCATCGTTGATCACGGCGTCGCCGATGGGCGGCGGCGACCCGATGGTCACGTTGGTCACGTCGCCGAGCCGGACCGGGGCGTCGCCGCGGAAGTCCACGACCGTATTGGCCAGGTCCTCCGGGTCCAGGATCGGCGAGAGGTGGCGCACGGCCATGCGCTGGTTCGGGGTGTCCAGGAACCCGCCGGTCTCCAGCACGGCCGCATCGCCGGCCGCCCGGACCACCGCGTCGAGGGTAATGCGGTTGGCCCGCAGCCGGTCGGGATCCACCAACACCTGGAACTGCGTGTCCCGTTGCCCCCAGACGGCGACGTTGGCCACGCCGTGGACCGACATCAGCTTGGGGCGGATGGTCCAGAGGGCCAAGAGCGTCAAGTCCCGCTGCGAAAGGGTCTTGGACCAAAGGCCGATCTTCATCACCCGGCTGGTCGAGGAGAGCGGCTGGAGGATGACCGGCGGTTTGGCCACGGAGGGCAGTTGCCGGGCCTCGGCGGCGACTCGCTCCTGCACGATCTGCCGGACCTTGAGGTGATCGGCCCCTTGCTCCAGGATCAGCACCACCTGCGACAGGCCGAGCACAGACTTCGACCGCACCGCCGTGACGTGGGGGATGCCGGTCAGGACGTTCTCCAGCGGCATGGTCACCAGGCTTTCGACCTGCTCGCTGGACAGGCCGGGGGCCTCGGTTTGGATCTCGACGATCGGCGGGGCGAACTCCGGAAAGACGTCCAGCGGAGCCCGGCGGATCGACTGGTAGCCGCCCACCAGGAGCACCACGCACAGCACCAGCAGCACGACCCGCAGCCGGACAGAGGTGGAAACGAGCCAGGAGAGCATGGACCCCTACTTCGTAAACCCCGTCTCGGCGCCGAACAACTCGACCGCGCCGGCGCACACCACTTTGGCGCCGCGCGCCGGGCCGGCGGCCAGCACGGCCACCTCGCCCACGACGTATCGCACCGAGACCCGCCGGCGCACGAACGCCCGAGGGCCCGTCTCCTCGTACACCCAGGTGCCGCCCTGGATGTCGTGAATCACCGCCGCCCACGGGACGGTCAGGCTTTGGGCCTCGGTGGTCAGC
>CAYGZI010000540.1:0-4463 GCA_964354245.1 uncultured Planctomycetaceae bacterium | reverse complement strand
AGCTCCTGGCGGTTCACGGAGTGGCGGCACATCAGCCCGGCGGCGATCTTGAGGTTCTTCTTTTCGGCGGCCTCGCCGGCCTTGATGATCCGGCGCACGGCCGGCGGATCGACCGCGAACGACTTCTCCATGAAGACGTTGACGCCCTTTTGGACGGCGTAGTCGAGGTGGACCACGCGGAAGGCGGGATAGGTGGTCAGCATGGCCACGTCGCCCGGACGCAGGCAGTCGATCGCCTTGCGGTACGCATCGAACCCGACGAAGCGGCGCTCCGGCGGGACGTCGATCCGGTCGGCGAATTCCTTACGCAGGGCCCGGTGGGAGGCGGCCAGCCGGTCGGGGAAGAGATCGGCCATGGCCACCAGCTTGACCGGGCCGCCCGGGGCCTGCATCGCGTCGCCCACCGCGCCGCTGCCGCGCCCGCCGCAGCCGATCAGGGCCAGGCGGATCGTGTTGTCCTCGGCGGCGTGGACGTGCGGAATCGCCACTCCGGCCAGCGCCGAAGCCGCGGCCACCTTTCCGCCCCAACTCAAGAACTCCCGACGCGAAGAATCGGATGGTTGTCTCATGGCTGCTTCCTCCCTTGCTTGCGAACGTGGATTTTGGCATCCCGGTCTGGCTGACACGGCTCCAGGCCGGGATGGCGTTATTATTCTTGCCCGGGACGATCCGTGTCAATACTTCGGAGTAGCCGCATTGCACAACCGCACGCAGTTCTGATAGACTCATGGCTATGAGCTTGAAGCCGGCCATGCCCACGATGCACGAGATCGAGGAGTTCGGACGCCGCATTGGCCGGCAGTTCCGTCCACGCCAAGTCGTGCTTTTCGGCTCCTACGCCCGCGGCACCGCGACCGCGGATTCCGACGTGGACGTGCTGGTCGTCATGCCCTTGGACGGCCGGCCGGTGGACAAGTCGGTGAAAATCCGGCTCTCGACCAATCCGCCCTTTCCCTTGGACCTGCTGGTGCGGACGCCGGAAGCCGTGCGCGCGCGGATCGCGATGGGCGACCACTTTCTCCGCGACATCCTCCGGGACGGCAAGGTGCTCTATGAAGCCGATGACCGTTGAGTGGGTCGGGAAGGCGGAAGGAGACTTCGCCATCGTGCTCCGCGAATCGCGGGCCCGCACGAATCCGAGTTTCGACGGCATCTGCTTCCACGCCCAGCAGTGCGCCGAGAAGTACTTGACGGCATGGCTTTGCGAGGCGGGGATTGAGTTCGCCAAGGTTCACGACCTGACTGCCTTGCTGAATCACGTGGTCAAAGTCGAGCCCGGTTGGGAGCGCTTTCGCGAGGACCTGGCCTATCTCTCGGATTTCGCGGTATCCTACCGCTACCCCGGCGAGTCGGCCGACAAGGCCGCTGCCGCCGATGCGCGAAAGCGGTGCCGGAAGTTCCGTCTTGCGGCGCGGGAATCGCTCGGCATGGAAACGAAGTAAATCGCGGCGGCGGCGCGTCAGCCCGCGGAGTCGAGTCATGCGAGTTCTCGCTTGGACTGGGACGATCCTGTGCGTCTTCTTCGTGCGCCTGTCCGCTTTGCACGCCGGCGAACCTGACGACCTTGCCCCGCTCGTCGAGGCGATACGCCAGGGCGACAAGGAGGCCCGCGTGGATGCCCTCTGGGAACTGGGGCAAATGGAGGCCCGGGCAAAACCGGCAATCGCCGTCATCCTTCCCCTCCTCCGGGACAAGGACGAGGAGATCCGTAGCGCGGCGATGGACGCCGTGAAGCAGATCGGGTCCGGTCCCGAGAGCGTCTCGGCGCTTATGGAAGCCCTTGCCGACGAAGGGATCGGCTCGGACGCCGCGGAGGCGCTGGCTTCGGTGGGGCCTTCGGCAGTCCCTGCGCTGGCAAAGGCGCTGAAAAAGCGGGACGGGCAAGCCCGTGCCAACGCCATCGACGCGCTCACGCAGCTAGGCCCCAAGGCCAAGGAAGCTGTGCCTGCACTGATCGACGCCCTCGCCGACGATGACGTGTATTACGCCGCGGTCGAAGCCCTGTGGAAGATCAAGGAGCTGCCCGAAGAAGACGTTCCCGCCTTGGTGGCGCTACTGCGGCCCGGCGACAAAAAGGCCGTCGGTCACAGCGAGGCTGCCTGGCAGTCGGCGGCACGCCAACACGCGATGTACCTCTTGGGCTGGATGGGATGGAAGGCCCGCGATGCCATACCCGCCTTGGTAGAAGCGCTGGGCGATCGCGACCCCGCGCTGCGCCTCGCGGCGGCCGAGGCGCTCTGGATAATCGAGAGGCGACCCGAGCGCGTGCTCCCGACGCTGATTGCCGCGGTCCAGCCCGGAGGAGAAAAGGCCGTTCGGCGCGACAAGGATGAGGGCAGAGACACCGATCGCGGATGGGCCATGTCGCTCTTGGGCGAGATCGGGCCGCAAGCCAGGCAAACCATACCTGCCGTGGCGCAGGCCCTCGGCGACCCCGACCCCGAACTGCGGTGTAGGGCGCCCGAGGCGCTTTGGAGGATCGAAGGGCGGCCCGAGCGGCTCGTCCCCACGTTGATCGCCCTGGTTGAGTGCAGAGAGGAGGACGCCCCGGAGGGCGCCACATGGTGGGACCCATCTTACATCAGGTGTCGCGCGGCCGCACTCCTGGGCGCGATCGGGCCCGAGGCCAGGCAGGCGGTGCCTGCCCTGATCCAGGCGATCAAGGACCAGGACAGCGTCTTGTGCGTCCCGGCGATCGACGCCCTCGCAGAAATGGGCCTGGAGGGCAAGCAAGCCATTCCTGCCATTGTCGGGCACCTGGGGGACCAGCGCGCCGCGACGGTCGTTCCGATCCCACACGGCATCCAGTTTGTGGGCGAAACGGCCTGGATTGCCTTGGGTAAGATGGGTCCGGACGCGGCCATCCCCCTGATTCCAGCCTTGAAGCACAAGGACAAGAACGTCCGCATGCGGGCGGCCCTCGCTCTGCACGACCTCGGCCCGCAGGCCAAGCCCGCCGTGGGCGCACTCGCCGCCGCACTGAAGGACCCGGAGGAAGAGGTCCGCCGATACGCCTCGCGTGCCCTTGGGGGGATCGGCCCGGAGGCCCGGGCGGCGATTCCGGCCATCGTCGAAGTGATCGATGACCCCGAGTGGGTTGTACGCATGGAGGCTGCCCCGGCGCTTGCGCGGATCGACGCGAAGTCGCCCCAAGCAGTTGCCGCGGTCCGAAAGGCGCTGGGCGACCCGGACATCAGCGTCCAGGCCCGCGCCGTCGAGGCGATTGGCGCCCTGGGGGCCGATGCAAAGCCGTTCCTTCCGCACGCGATCCGGCTCCTGGGCAGTCGTGAGCAGCCCGCCACGGCCTACGGCGGTTTCCCTGCACCTGCACAGGCGGCCGCCGAGGCCCTGGCCAGGCTTGGTCCCGCGGCCCAGGAGGCGGCGCCGGCGCTCGTCGAGGTCCTTCAAGAGAGCCTCGAATCGCCGACGCGCAAATCGGTTATCGAGGCGCTGTGCCGGATGGCGCCCGCAGCCAAGGGCGTCCTGCCCGATCTGGTCCGGCTCTGCCGGAACATGCCCGAGGCGGCCCTTGCCGTGCTCCACATCGACCCGCAGAACGACAAAGTCCTGCCCCATCTGACTGCCGCGTTGGAGAAGTCAGAAGGGGGCTTTGTGTCCGACGAGGTGGTCCGGGCACTGGCCATTCTTGGGCCGCGGGCTAAGCCGGCGCTTCCGCTGCTGGCCAATCGATTGAAGAACGATAGCCGGCACCGGAAGCTCGTCGCATGGGCGGTATTCCAGATCGATCCCGAAGACGCCTCGGCGATGGAAGCGTTCTTGGAGGCAGTCAAAACCGAGGAAGGGAACTGGCTTCTCTCCGGTCTGCCGGAAGACGAATGGCAGCTTGGGCTCGCGCGGCTGGGGCCTCGCGTGCCACGTCTGGTTGACGCTTTCGCCGCGTCTCTTCGCAAGGGGGGATCCGAGGCGCAGAGCGGAGCGGAGGCGCTCGGGCGCATAGGACCATTGGCCCAGTCGGCCGCTCCGGCGATTGTCGAACATCTCGATAACCGCTGGGACGGCTACCGTCGGCCGTTGGTGAAAGCGCTGACGCGCATCGGGCCGGCGGGGCTGCCGCACGTCGTCCAGGCGCTCAAAGACGAGAGGACCTGGGTCGGCGTGGGGGCAACCGAGGTCCTCGGCGAGATCGGCAAAGGTGCCGCGCCGGCGATGCCATCGCTCACCGAAGCCCTGCGCCATCCGCGCGTGCGGGTCCGGGCGGCCGCAGCCACCGCCCTAGGGAAGCTCGGTCGAACCGCCGCCAGCGCGATTCCCGCCCTCAAAGAGGCGTGCCGCGACCAGTACGAGACCGTCCGCCAGCAGGCCGAAGACGCGATTCGCAAGATCGCCCCGGACGGATAGACGGCACCCAGTAGGGCAGGCATGTTGCCTGCCATGGACGGAGGGGGGGGCAGGCATTCTTCCCTGCCCCGGACGGAGGGACGGACAGGAATGTCGGTCCTCCG
>CAYGZI010000539.1:0-4469 GCA_964354245.1 uncultured Planctomycetaceae bacterium | reverse complement strand
CCGGGGAGCGGCGGCGGCGGCGTCGGCTTCGGCGGGCGCGGCAAGGGGCACCGCAAAGCAATGGTTTCCGGGGGCGGCGGCACGCAGGCTTCGGAGCGCGCGGTGGCTGCGGCGTTGAGCTGGCTCGCCCGGCACCAGCTCACGGACGGCGGTTGGAGCCTCCAGGCCGATGGGCCCCACGGGTATCATCGGATGTGCAAGGACCAAACCTGCACGGGGGGCGGGGGTTCCAACGAGGACACGGGCGCCACGGCCCTCGCGCTCTTGCCGTTCTTGGCGGCAGGGCAGACCCACGAGTCGAAGGGCCCCTATCAGCAGGTCATCCACAAGGGCCTCTACTGGCTCATGCAGTGCCAGAGGGAGAACGGCGACCTGAGCTACTGCCGGACCGCATCGGACCATCGCACGAACATGTATGCCCACGGCCTCGCCTCGATCACGCTATGCGAGGCCTACGGGATGTCGAAGAAGACCGACCGCGTGCTCCGCGAGAAGGCGCAGCGTGCGGTCAACTTCATCATCTCGGCCCAGAACGCCTCGACCGGCGGCTGGAGGTACATTCCCGGCGAGGATGGGGATACTTCCGTGGTCGGCTGGCAAGTGATGGCGCTGAAGAGCGCCCAAATGGCGGGGCTGAGCGTCAATCCCAAGTCCTTTGAGGGGGCCAGGCAGTTCCTCAAGTCCTGCTCGAAGGGCAACTACGGCGGAATGTTCGGGTACCGGCCCGACAGTACGGCCAGCTCCGCCATGACGGCCGTCGGCCTGCTCTGCTACCAGTACATGGGGTCCAAGCCGGGCGATCCGATCCTGGTGGAAGGCCAGCGGTACATGATGTCCCACTTGCCCGACCCGAGCGACAATCCCCGCGATCTCTACTACTGGTATTATGCCACGCAGGTGATGCACAACATGCTGGGGCCGGACTGGGACACCTGGAACCGCAAGATGCGCAAGACGCTGATCGAGACGCAGTCCAAAGACGGCTGCGCCAGGGGGAGCTGGGACCCGGACCGGCCGACGGGGATGACGTGGTCCATGCCCGGGGGCCGGTTGATGGCCACGAGCCTGTCGGCCTTGACGCTGGAGGTGTACTACCGGTACTTGCCGCTGTTCAAGCTGGACTCGGAGTTGGCGGCGAAGCCGGCGGCGCCGGCGGCAGCAGCGCCCGCGGCGGAGAAGGCGGCGAAATGAGTGAGAAGCGGGAAATGCCGATTGCAGATTGAGAATTGCAGATTGAAAATTGAAAATTGAAAAATGCAAATTGAGGATGACGGAGTGCTTCTGCCCATCCGATTCTCAATTCGCACTCTTCAATTTGCGATTTTCAATTCTAAATATGCAATTTTCAATCTGCACTTCTCGCTCTGCACCGATCTCGCTTGGTAATCCCCGGACCATGACCCGCCACTGCCGCTTGTTCCTATCCCTCTGCCTGATCTTCGGGTCCCTCGGCGCCCCGGGCCGGGCGGAGGAGATCCGCCCGATGGAGTTCCTCCGCGCGCTCGAGGAGAAGGACTACAACGACGTGGCGGTGGACTACCTGGAGTATCTCAAGAAGAAGGGAGAGCTGCCCGAGGAGCTGGCAACGACCTGGGACCTGGAGATGGCCAAGAGCCTGCGCGGAGTTGCCGCCAGCCGGGCCTTCGACGCCAAGGACCGCGAGGAGCTGGCCAAGAAGGCCCAGGAGCACCTCGACAAGTTCCTCCAGGAAAAGCCCGGTCATCCGGAGGCGGCCAACGCGCTTCTGTCCGCGGGGACCTTCGCCGTGGACCGGGCGATGCAGCACCTGAAGGCGGCCAAGCTCCTCGGCGACAAGGACCCGCAGCAGAAGGCGAAACACCTGACCGAGGCCCGGTCGCTCTTGGAGGAAGCGCGTCCGCGGTTCCACCAGGCGATCCAGAGGTTCGAGGCGCAGCGTGCGGCCTTGAAGGCGGCTGTCGTCGAGGTCCCGAAGCGCGGGGCCCGGCAGGACAAGACCGCGCAGGA
Source organism: uncultured Planctomycetaceae bacterium (assembly GCA_964354245.1). Classification (GTDB taxonomy): domain Bacteria; phylum Planctomycetota; class Planctomycetia; order Pirellulales; family Thermoguttaceae; genus CAYGZI01. The sequence goes on along the minus strand of CAYGZI010000539.1, from coordinate 2,483 downwards.
GGAGCGCCGGCGCCTGGAGGGCAATTGGCTCAGTGCCCGGCTCCAGGCCGCGCTGTTGGACTACTACGCGGCGCAGACCTACGCGGATCCCAACGCGGAGGAGCGGAAGAAAGCGCTCGACACGGCAGCCCGCGCGCTGGACTACATTTGGCAGCTCACCCGCCTGGATGCGCAGCTCCAGGTCGGTCCCGTGGGCCTCTATGCCCACATGTGGCACGGCAAGATCGCGGACGAGCTGGGCGACTACGAGCTGGCCAAAGACATTTACGACGAGGTGTTGGTCAATTGCCCGCAGCCGGACGACCGGGGCTACGACGCGGCCTTCGAGCCCCTGTACGCGCAGGTGCAGCAGTTCGTCTTCGCCATCACGGCCCGGCAAGACCAGCAGAAGTTCCTGGCGGAGGCGACCCCGTGGCTGAAGGCCTACGCCAAGCGGTGGCGGAATACGGAGGGCTACCAGGGCGTGGCGATGGAGGTGGCCAAAACGAAGTTGACGCTTGCGGGCCGGGCGGGACTGACCGAGAAGAACCGCCTCACCAGCGACGCCATGATCCTCTTGAGCGAGATGACGAAGATCCCCGGCCCGTACCAGAAGGAGGCCTTTGACCTGCGGCGTCAGCAGTCCAAGGGAGGCGCCTCGGCGAGCGCGGCGGACGCCAAGACATTCGACGAAGCCTTCACTTTGGGCAACGCGGCGTTGGAGGGCGGCCAGTGGGACGAGGCCGTAACGGCATTCAGCCGCGCGATGGAACTGAGCTCCAGCGTGCGGAATGCCAAGCGGGTGGCGGAGGCCAAAAACAGTCTGGCCGCGGCAAAGTACAACGTCGCGCACCAGATGTACCGCGCCGGCAAGTGGCTGGAGTGCGCCAGCGCAGCGGAAAGCCTCGCGAAGGAGGACTCGACCACGGCCGCGGCTCCCCAGGCCGCCTCGCTGGCCATGGCCGCGGCGCTGAACCTCTACGTGTCGGTGCCCGCCAACGACGCGACGAATCGCCAGGCGGCCCTTGCGAGGCTGGAGCGGATCGCCAAGCTCACCGAGGAGACGTGGCCGGGCAAGGCCGAGGCCGACGACGCGCGGATCTACCTCGGCCAGGCCTTTCAGGCTCGGGGCGAAGTCGATAAGGCGATCGCCGTGTTCGACAACGTGAGCCCCAAGTCGCAGCGTTATGCGCGGGCCCTGACCCTCGCCGCGGCGATCCACTGGCAGCGCTACCTGACGCAGAAGAAACCCGACGAACGGGCCAAGGCCGTCCAGAAGGCCAACGCCGCGCTGGAGCGCATGGCCAAGCAGGCCGAAGCCGGCAAGCCGCTGGTCCCGCAGCACGTCGAGGCCCAGTTCCTCGTCGCCCAAATGCACTTCGAGGCCGGAGAGCACAAGGAGGCCGCGGCCCTGCTTAGGCCGCTGGTCGATTCCATCAAGGCCTCCAAGCCCGAATCGCTCGACAACACCACCGTCCGCATCTGCGTGATCGCGGTGCAGGCCTATCTGGCCCTGGGCGACACGGCCCGGGCGGGCGAGGTCGGCACGATCCTGGCCGACGCCGGGGAAGACATCCCGCAGGTCAACGCCGTGCTGGTGCAGTTCGTCGGCATGTTGAACCTGGAGCGGAAGAAGGCCGACGCCGCCCTGATTAAGGCCACGGCCGAAGGCAATGCCAAGGGGATCAGCGACGGCCGGGCCCGGCTGGCCTCCACTCAGGCCATGATCGGCAGCGTGCTCAAGAAAGTGATCAACCGCAAACAGTATTCCCCCAGCGGTCTTCTGGTCGTGGCCGACGCCGCGGGGGCCGTGGGACTCTCGGCCGAAGCCAGGAATCTGTACAGCCAGGTGGCCAACCAGCCCAACGTCGAAGGAAGACTCAAGACCCACGCCCTGGCCCAGTTGGTGGGGCTATTGCGTCAGGAAGGCAAGTTCGACGAGGCCTACAACCGGGCCGAGGAGCTGGTCAAGGAGAACCCGCGGGCCTTGCCGCCGCTGATGGAGCGGGCCCGCGTAATGCAGGCCTGGGCGGCGACCGATCCCACGAAGTTCGACCAGGCCATGGCTGAGTGGATCCGGATCCGCAACCTGCTAGAACCGATGCGTCCGAAGCCGCGGGAATACTACGACGTGGTCTACTACGCGGCCGAGTGCCTCTACATTCAGGCCGTCAAGACCCCGGAGGAGGCCAGGGAAAAGGCGATCCAGGCGTCGCAGTGGCTCAAGGGGGCGATGCTCATGAACCCGAGGCTGAGCGGGCCGGACGCGGTCGAGCGCTACAAGGCCCTATTGGAGAAGCTCAAGCCGCTGGTGGAAGGAAAGCCGGCCGCACCACCGCGGTAGAGACGGGTCGCGCCTGCGGCCAAGCCCGATTCAGACCGGCAACGTCATGCCCGGGCGCTTGCGCGTTGGGGGTGCAGGGCACGTGCGCAGGTAGCCGAGCAGATCGGAGAGCTGGGCCGTGGCCAAGGCCAGGCAGGTGTCCGCCCCACCATAATAAAGA
>CAYGZI010000538.1:0-4471 GCA_964354245.1 uncultured Planctomycetaceae bacterium | reverse complement strand
CCGGCGATCCAGCCCCGCAAGATCGTCGACGGCCCGCGCGTGCTGGAAATGGGCCAACTGGTGCGGGGCGTCGGCCTGAGCGACCCCTTGCGCCGCTGGGTGGTTTCCGTCATCGCCGCCAGCCAGCCCGAGGATGGCCGGGCGCCCGAGCCGGTCCGCCGCTTCGTGCGCCACGGCGCGAGTCCCCGCGGGGCCCAGGCAATGGTCTTGGCGGCGAAGGTGGGGGCGATTGTGGCCGGGCGGGACGAGGTGGCTTACGAGGATCTCCGTGCGGCCGCGCACCCGGCCCTGCGGCACCGGCTGATCCTCAACTTTGAAGGCGTGGCGGAGCAGGTTTCGCCCGATGCCCTGATCGACGGCATTCTCGGCGCCGTGCCCACCCCGTAGCACAGTCGCCCTCGGCTGTGCCACAGTTGAAGGTGCCGGGGCTGTAGCACAGCCGAGGGCGGCTGTGCCACGGTTGCGAAGGCGGATCGAGTCCGCGGTACCATGACCCGTCTGGATAGCACGTTCCTGAAGCGGCTGAGGCACTTGGCGTGCGTCGCCCGAGCGGTGGGCGCCTGGGGCACGCTTCGCTTTGCCCCAGCCACCCTGTCTCCGCCCCGGCCGGACTGGACCGGCCACCGCGACTACTCGCCCGGCGACGATTGGCGCGAGGTGGACTGGCGGATCTGCGCGCGGCACGACGAATTACTCACCCGGCGGCCCGGCGGCGTGCCGGACGGGCGCCTGGACGTGCTGGTGGATTGTTCCCCGAGCATGTCGTTGGGCGAGCCTGCGAAACTGGACGTCGCCCGGCAGATCGCAGCCGCGGTGGCGTACCTTGCACTGGATCGGCTCGACGAGGTCCGGGTGGTGGCGTTCGGCCAACGGGTCGCGGCCGACTCGGGCCCGATGCGCGGCAGATCGCACTCGCTTGCGCTCTTGAGGTTTCTCGACCGGCTCGCGCCCCAACCCGGCCGGACCAGCCTCGTCCGGTCGGCGGCCGACTGGGTACGGCACAGGCGGCGCGTGGGGCCGGTCGTGGTGATCGGCGATGTTTGTCCTCCGGAGGACCTGTTCTCGGGCTTGGGCATCCTGTGCGAGCACGGCTATTGCCCCCACCTGGTGCAGGTCTTCGACCCGGCCGAAGCAACCCCGCGGACGTTGGGGGAAGTCGAGCTTTGCGACGTGGAGACCGGCGACTGCTGGACGACCATGCTGACCCCGCGCGAGCAGGCCCGGTATTGCCAGCTCTTCGCGGAGTATTGCCGGTCCGTCCGGAGTTTCTGCAACCGGCATCGGATCGGCTACGTCGCGATTTCCACGAGTCTGCCGCTTGATGACCTCTTGCTTCAGACGACATTATTGCCGAACGCGGCATACGGCCGCAGCCAAACGGCGGGCAAGCCCGCCCGCTACGCGAGTCCCCAGCCCCTAGCCCCTCATCCGTGACCATCGATTTGACCAATCCGACCGCGCTCTGGTTGGCCCTGCTGGCAGTGCCGATCGTGCTGCTCTACCTGGTAAGTACCCGCCCGCGGCGGCAACTCGTTGCGACGGGCTTCCTCTGGGCCCGGGCCGTCCAGGTGCAGCGGGTCCGGTCCTGGTGGCGGCCGTGGCGCCGGCCGGTGTCACGCGTGGTCCAGTTGACGGTTCTTGCCCTCGTGGTTGTTGCCGCGGCAGGGCCGACCTGGGACCCTGCGTGGCTCCTTGCGCCGGCGCTGGCGCTTTTGGCAATCGAGTGGTGCCTGTTTCAGCGGCGGTGGACGTGCTGAGATGGACGTGCTTGGGTGGCAACTCGAACTCAGCCGGCCGGCATGGCTCTGGGGGCTGCTGATCTTGCCGCTCATCTGGTACGCCGCCTGCCGCAGCCTGACCGGCTTCGGCCCGGTCCGCCGCGCGGTCTCCCTGGCCATTCGCAGCGTCCTGGTCGTCGGCCTGGTGCTCGTGCTCGCCGGCGCCGGCTTGGTCCCTCCGGATTCCGAACCGGAGGTCTCGGTCGCCGAAGTCCGCCCTCCCGCCAAAGCTCGCGAAAAAGGGCCTGGCTTGGCGGAGGTGGCACGTCCGGTGCGGGTGTTGCTGGTGGCCGCTGAGCCGCAGGCGGCCGATGCCTTGGCGGGCGCTCTGGGGGAGGCGAAGACCTTTGTGGAGCGACGGGCGCCCGAGGATTTGCCCAAGACACCGACGGAGTGGGAGACATTCGCGCTGGTAGTCCTCTGCAACGTGCCGGCCGCAGCCGTGCCCACGGCGCAAATGGAAGTGCTCCGCGACTACGTGCGCGAAGGCGGCGGGCTGATCGTCGTGGGCGGGGATCGGGCGTTTACCCCCGGGCGATATCGCCAAACGCCGCTGGAAGAGGCCCTCCCCGTGGTTTCCGCGGCCGTGCGGCCGCCTGAGCCGCCCAGCCGCGCGGTGGTTTTCGTGATCGATTGCTCCGGGTCCATGGGAGAAGGAGGAGCGATCGAGCTGGCCAAGGAGGCAACCTGCGGGGCCGTGGAGAGTCTCGGCCCGGAAGACCAGGTCGGCGTCTTGGCCTTCAACGAGTCCAGCCGCTGGCTGAGCCCGATCCGCCGGCTGACCGACAAGGAGCAGGTCCTGCGCGACATCCGGTCGCTCAAGGCCGGGGGGCAGACCGACATGGGCCCGGCGATCGACAAGGCGTATCTCGCCCTGCGCGAAGCGACGGCCCGGCGCAAGCACATTGTCCTCCTGACCGACGGCATCTCCCACCCCGCCGACTTCGAGGGGCTCGCGCGGGAGATTGCCGGCTCGGGGATCACCATGTCCACCGTGGCCCTCGGCAAGGAGGCATCGCGACCGCTCTTGGAGACGCTGGCCCGGATCGGCAACGGGCGGTTCTACCCCCGCGACACCCCGGCGGACCTCTCCCGGATCTTCGAGCTGGAAGCGGCCGGGGCCACGGGGCTGGGGATTCGCGAGGGGGCCTTTCACCCGAAAGTAGCCGGGCCAGCGCCGTTTCTGGCCGGGGTGGATCTCGCAAAGGCACCGGCGCTCTTGGGCTACGTGGAGACGGTCGCGAAGCCGGCAAGCGAGCGCATACTCGTTTCCGCGACGGGCGACCCGCTCCTGGTCTGGTGGCGATTCGGCAAGGGCACGAGCGTGGCATTCACGTCCGATGCCCAGGACCGTTGGGCCGCAGAGTGGCTTTCGTGGCCGGGCTTCAAGCCCTTCTGGGTGCAGTTGGCCCGGCACGCCATGCGCCCGGTAGTCAGCACGCCGCCGGCGGTTTCCGCCGCGGAGCCGGTCGAGTCTCGCGAGCCGCCCGTCCCGCGCACGATGCCGCTGGGATACTACTTGCTGGTCGCGGCGGCCGTGGTCTTCACGCTGGACGTTGCGGTCCGGCGGTGGCCTAGTCGGTAACGCGGCCAACGCCCGGAGGGAAACGGCGGGCAAGCCCGCCCGCTACGCGACGCCTAACTCCTAACGCCTTCCTTCTCCGCGATCCGGACCAGAAGCAGCGTGGTGTCGTCGTGGCGGAGTTCCCGCGCGGCCCGCAGGGCGAGGATCTCCTCTTCCCACGTCCGCTCGGGCATGTTCCAGTAGTCTTCCCACTGGGGCGGCCGGCCCGACTCCTCGCATCGCAGGGCCCATTCGGCCAGGGCGTCGGTGCACAGCACGATCAGGTCCTCGGGCCAGCAGGCTTCGTCAAATCGCTCGAATCGGAGCAGGCCGTCGCGGTTGAGGTCCACGCTTCCGAGCACCAGCGGCGAGTCGTCCATTTGCGCCGCGGTCTGGATCGGGAAGCGGCGGATTACCGCGCCGCGGCGTACGAGAAACAGGCAGCTATCGCCGATGGCAAAGCCGCGGAGGCGGCCGCGGCTTGCCGCCGCGTCCGATGAGCCGGAAGCCGCCTCCTCCGGCAAAAAGCGGACCCATAGGAGCGTGGCAAACGCCCCTTCGCGGAGCTTGGGCTTCTGGTACCACGCGAGCTTGGACGTATCGAGCGAGCGGCTCCACGCGGCCCGCTGCCGCGCAAGCCAGCCTGCAAGGCTCGCCGGGTCTTCAAAGTCGGGCGGGTCTTCGACCGCGGCATCGGTGAGGATCCGGGCCCAAGAGCGGCAGAAGATGCCCGTCGCGATCCCGTCGGCCATGGCGGCGATGCCGCGCGGGCCGTCGATGCGCCAGGCATCCTGGTTCTCGTGGGGGAACGCGGGGTCCTTGGCGAGCGTGAAGTCGCGCCAGTCGAGGCGGAAGGGTAGGATATGCTCGGGCATAACCTACGTTCTACTACGTTGTGCGGGAGGATCGGAAAGCTACGTCCTGTGCTTGGCCCAGTATTCCGGCATCAGCTCGCGGACCTTGGCTTCCATCTCCTGGTCGCTGATGGAAGTAAGCCGGCCGTGGGCCTCGTACTGCTCGACGACCCAGCGCGCGACCTTGTGCATCTTGATCTTGCTGATCCGCTGGGGGCCTTTGAGGCCGAAGAACTCGTTGACCCAGTGGGCCACGCCGTCGGCGCCGCTCTTGT
>CAYGZI010000537.1:0-4483 GCA_964354245.1 uncultured Planctomycetaceae bacterium | reverse complement strand
TCCCATCCCAATGCACATGGATTCATCGCTGCCTCCTGGGGTCAAGATTGAGGGTCCTTAACCACCCAATCTAGCCCCGGCGAGGCAGCGTTTCATCCCATTACTAGGAACGATCGGATTCTACCTCACTCGAATGCGGATGTTCTTCCAGTGGGTCTCGGCGCCCTCGCTTTGGAGGCCGATGGCGCCTTCGGTCAGCTCGCACTTGCCGACCGTCGAGACGACCACGCCGTTGAGCTTGATGGTCATGTCGCCGCCTTTGACGTCGATCTCGACCTTGTTGAACTCGCCGACCGGCTTGCGCGCCTTCTCCGAGGCTTGCGCGTCGAACGTTTTCGTGCATTTCAAGTCGCGGGGGATTGGCAGGATCAACCCCAGTTGCCGGTTCGCCCCTTGCACCTCGATACTCCGCGGCCAGACGCCAAGTGCGTTCTTCGCCCCAACGTGGATCAGGCAGCCGCTGTTGCCGCGAAACTCCGAATCGTCCTTGAGCCCTTCGGGCCTCTTGAAGGCGAATTCGAACTCGAGCGTGAAGTTGCCGTAGGACTTCGCCGTGTACATGTAGCCGGCAGGCTTTCCGCTGCAGATCAAGATTCCGTCTTTGACGGTGAAGGTTCCGTCGTTGGCGGCGCCCTCTTTGCCAAGGTGGAACTTCCATCCGTCGAGGTTCTTGCCGTTGAAGAGCGTGGTCCACCCCTTCTCGCCGTCTTCCTGCGCGGGCAGCAGGTTCGGCTTGGCGAGCGTTGCGGCAAGCATCACTGTCAATGCGGACGCGACTCGATAGGATGTCTTCATTCTGTTTCTCCTGAAAGCTGACAGCTCAAAACATGTGCGGCACGAAGCGGCTCAGATTGCCGGTGATCAGGCTCTCGTCCTCGCGGATGCCGATCCCGCAGGCCCAGCCATTGACGATCCAACTCCCGATGCAGGCGTAGTACTTGCGGTCGAAGCACGGCAGCGGCCAGACCTCCTGGTACACGGCCGGGCCTTCGTAGGGCCCCTCGGTCTGCAGGAAGAGCTTCCCCTGCTTGAAGACCTGCAGGTTGGCCCCTTCGCGCCCGAAGATCGGCTTGCGCACGTAGTCGCCGTGTGGCAGCGCCTCGAAGGACGCTTCGAGCAGGTAGGGATTCTTCGGGAAAAGCTCCCAAAGGACCGGCAGGATCGCCTTGTTGCTGAGGATGGCCTTCCACGGCGGCTCCAGCCAGCGGCAGGCGCTCTGCAAGAGGTACGGCCCGAACTGGTCCCGCTGCATCCATTCCCACGGGTAGAGCTTGAAGCAGTTGAGAATCGGCTTTTCGTCCTTGTCGGTGAACGCCCCGCGATCGGCGTTCCAGCCGATGTCCTCGACGTGGACGTGGGCCGTCTCGCAGCCTGCCTGAATGGCGACGTCGCGCAGGTAGTTGACCGTCATGTAGTCTTCGACGCAGCCGGAGAGCGAGGTGAAGTACATGGTGCCCGGGCGCTCGCGGCCTATGACTTTCCAGACCTCCAGGAGCCGCTCGTGGATCGAGTTGAACTGATCGGAGTGCGGGAAGTTGTCCTTCACCCAATGCCATTGAACGACGGAGGCTTCCAAGAGGGCAGTGGGCGTGTCGGCATTAAACTCCAGGAGCTTGGGGTCGCCTGTGCCGTCGTAGGCCAGATCGAAGCGGCCGTAGACCGAGTGCTCATCCTGCTCCCACGAGTCCCGGATGAATTGGTGGTATTCCGGCGGGATGAGGAACTTGTCCAGCAGGTTGTTGCCCAGCACGTGCTCGACCGCCGTCTGGCACATCTGGTCCAGGGCATAGGTGGCCTTCTCCAGCGTGTCGATCTGCCCGGGCGTGAACTCGTAATAGGCCGATTCGTCCCAATAGGGCACGCCGTCGGCCGTGTGGTAGTACATCCCCTGCGACTCGACGATCTTCTGCCAGTCGGCTCGGGGCTGGGTCTGGTGGCGGCGCATCAGGAGCTGACCCCGTGGGCCGTGGCGCCGAAGCCGCCGCGGGTCGAAACGCCGGCGCCCGAGCGGCTGCCGGAGCTGGTGCTCGTGCCCGAGAAGTGCGAGGCACCGGTGGTGCCGGAGGGATAGCGGGAGCCGCCGTAGTAGAAGGGGGAGACGCCGGGGTGATAGCCGTGGGTGGCGCCGGTCCCGGTGCCTGCGGCAGCAGCGGCGGTTTGCTCTTCCTCCTTCTTCTTCGTTTCCTCCTCGGTGAGCGACCGCTCGCAGCCGTGGAGGATCAGCGAAGAGGAGATGAGGACCAGGCCAATTTGTTTGGTGAGTCGGTTCACGGGTCCACTCAGCCGCTGACCACGTGGGCGGCCATGTAGGCGATTCCAATGAGCAAGGCCGCGATGACCAGGGCGACCGCCACGTTCTTTTCGCAAAGCTCCTTCTGCACGTCGATCCGCGGCGTGATCAGGTCGAACAGCCAATAGCCCAAAAGCAAAAGGCCGATCCCGATCAGCCCGAACACCGCGGAAAGGAGGGCCCCGCCGGCGAGCCGCTCCCCGAAACTCTCAACTTGGGCAAAGAGCCACATGCGCACGCCCTTTCGTCAATGAGGGGATTTGTACTCCGCTGCCCGCGCCGGACATTATAAGTCCCACTTTGCCGGCTGGGTAGGGGCCAAGCGCGCCGCGCAAGCTCGGCATAAACCAGTAGGACCGCTAGGCACCAGTAGGACCGGCGTCTCGCCGGTCTTGCTGCACCTTTTCTGCCGACCGGCGAGACGCCGGTCCTACTATGCTCACTCTCCCAGAGACTTCGGAAGTCTGCCAACTCTACCCCCTGCCGATCCGCGTGAATTTCTCCGTCTGCTCCCGGATGGCCCGCTCCGTGGGGAGCCGCTCCATCGAGCTGGCCCCGTAGAACCCGTCGATCGTCGGGCAGTGCTTGAGGATGAACTCGGCATCCTCGGGCTCGGCGATCGGGCCGCCGTGGCAGAGCACGAGCACGTCGCCGCGGACCTTGCGCGCGGCCGCGGCCATGGCGTCAATCAGCGGCACGCACTGGTCGAGCGTCTTGGCCGTCTTGGCCCCGATCGAGCCGGCGGTGGTCAAGCCCATGTGGGCCACGAGGATGTCGGCCCCGGCATGGGCCATGCGTGTGGCCTCGTCGGGATTGAAGACGTAAGGCGTGGTCAGCAGGTCCATCTCGCGGGCCAGCCGGATCATCTCCACCTCGCGCTGGTAGCCCAGGTTGGTCTCCTCCAGGTTTGCACGGAACGTGCCGTCGAACAGGCCCACGGTGGGGAAGTTCTGCACGCCGGCGAAACCGGCCGCCTTGACTTCGGCGAGGAATCGCTCCATGCGCCGCATCGGGTCGGTGCCGCAGACGCCGGCCAAGACGGGCGTGCGCTTGACCACGGGGAGCACTTCGGCGGCCATTTCCACGACGATGGCATTGGCGTCGCCGAAGGGCAACAGGCCGCAGAGCGAGCTGTGACCGGCCATGCGGAAGCGGCCGGAGTTGTAGATCACGATCAGGTCGATGCCGCCGGCCTCTTCGAACTTGGCGCTGATGCCGGTGCCCGCCCCGCCGCCGATGATCGGCTTGCCCTCGACGATCTTCTGGCGGAAGCGGGTGAGAATGGATTCACGGGATTCGGCCATGCGGGTTTCTCCTAACGCCGCACAAGTGCGGCGGCTAAACGGATGTTGTGTAAGAGTGTCTCGGCGCAGCGCCGCGCAAACGCGGCGTCGTTCACGTTGAAGTCCATTTCCACGACCGGGATGTCTGGCCGGAGTGTTCTCTTGAGGGCATCGACGAACGCCTGGTCGGCCTCGGGCCACCAGAACGGGCCGCCGGGGGCGTCGATCATGCTCCAGCCCCGCAGCGGCACCAGCACCGTCACCGGGCCCGTGCTCAGGTTCAGCTTCTCCGCGAAGATCTCGCCCAGGCGGCGGCACTCGTCGGGCGTGGTCCGCATCAGGGTGATGTTGGGATTGTGCGGGTAGAACTTGCGGCCCTCGAACTGCTTGGGCACGGTCGGCGGGGCCCAGAAGTTGACCATGTCCAGACACGACGGCGTGACGACCGCCGGCACGCCCGACCGGGCCGCGGCCTCCAGTCGCGTCGTCCCGGCGCTGAGCACGCCGCCGACCAGCTCGTCGGCCCACTCGGTCGTGGTCACGTCCAGAACGCCGGCGATCAGTCCGGCCTCCACGAGGCTCTCCATGGTCCGTCCGCCGGTGCCGGTGGCATGGAAGACGAGGACTTCGTAGCCGGACTCCTCCAGGATCGCCCGGGCCGCCTCGACGCACGGGGTGCTGTTGCCGAACATCGACGCCACCACAAGCGGCTTGTCCTCGCCGCGGGGAACCTCGGTCTCCACCATGCCGCAAATCGCCCCGGCCGCCCGGGCGAAGACCTCGCGGCTGATGCGGTTCACTCCGGAGACGTCCACGATGCTGGGGACCATCACGATGTCCTTCACTCCGACGTAACCCGACACGTCGGTCCCGGCCACCGTGGAGACCATCACCTTGGGCACGCCCAGCG
>CAYGZI010000536.1:0-4486 GCA_964354245.1 uncultured Planctomycetaceae bacterium | reverse complement strand
CAGGAATCTATAACACAAAGGCCGAATCCAATGCAATAGCAATAGGACACAAGGGAAAAGGGGGCATCACTGATTTCCTGAGCCCGGCAGAGGAAGCAGCCCAGTCACTCCGTGACCGCACCTGCGGGTCGCGGACTGCCCGGGGTTGCGGGTCACGGAGTGCCCCGCCTGCTCTTGCCGCTCCTCGACCGCACCGGGTTATCCGCTCTTTTTAATCGCCTCCTTGATCCGCTCCGGGGTCATCGGAAGCTGAAACAGCCGGGCACCGGTGGCGTCGAAGACCGCGTTGGCCAGGACTGCGCCCATGCCGATGATCGCCGGCTCGCCGCCTCCCTGGGGAGGCGAGTCCTTGGCGTCGACGAGCACGGTCTGGATCTCGGGGAGCCAGGAGAAGCGCGGGATCTGGTAGCTGCCGAAATGGAGGTCCAGCACCTCGCCGCCCTTGAAGTGGACCTCTTCGGCCAGGGCATAGCCCAATCCCATGGTGATGCAGCCCTCCATCTGGATTCTCGCCCCTTCCGGATTGATCACCAGGCCCATCTCCTGGGCGCAAACCACGCGCTTGACGTGAACCGCGCCGGAGGTCTTGTCCACCTCGACCTCGGCGATCCATGCCACGCAGGTCCCCGAGTCGGTGCCGCAGGCAACGCCGACGCCGCGGCCGCTGGGGGCCTTCTTCGGCGTCCATCCGGATTTCTCCGCCGCCGCTTTGAGCACGCGGAGCATCCTCTGGTCGGTCAAGTTCTTCAGGCGGAACTCCACGGGATCGGCCCCCGCCTTGGCGGCCATCAGGTCGATCTGCGACTCCCGGGCGAAGGTGTTCGTGTTGTTGCTCGGGGCCCGCCAAGGGCCGGTCCGGAACGGGTGCGTGCCGGGTTCCGCCGTCCAGCCTATTCCGTGCGACACCGTGGCGTGATGCGGCACGTCGTAGAACTGCTGGCACCCCCGCTCGCCCGCGAAATAAACGTGGTAATCCCAAAGCACGATCCGGCCCGCGCCGTCCACGCCCGACTTGATTTTCACAACGGCCGCCGGCCGGAAGGTGTCGTAGATGAACTCTTCGGCCCGCGTCCAAGCGACCTGGACGGGCTTGCCGGTTGCCTTGGCCAGGACGGCCGCCTCGACGGCCTGCTGGTTGTTGGTCTTGCCGCCGAAGCCCCCGCCCACAAAGGGCGTAATGACGCGGCAGTTGGCCGAGTCAAATCCCAGGCGCCGGGCGATCTCGTCCCGCGCCCCGAACGGGTTCTGCGTAGAGGCCCAGACGGTCGCCTTGCCGTCCTCGATGTTTGCGAGCGCGGCGTGGGGCTCGATGGGGGCGTGCGCCACATAGCCGTTCAGATAAGTCGCCTCGATCGCGCTCGACGCCAGCTCCGCGCCGCGCTTCAGGTCGCCTCCGCCGGCAACCGTTCTCCCCTCGGGCGCGACCTTCAGCAGGTGGTCGAAGATCGTTTTGTCGTCCACGTCGGCCCGGGGCCGATCGAACTGGGCCTTCACCTTGCTCAGGGCCTGCTCGGCAACGTCGGGATGCTCGTGGAGCACGGCCACCAGGTCGCCCTCCTTGACGATCCGCACGCCCGGGACCCGCTCGGCCTCGGAGGTGTCCACGCTCTTGAGCGTAGCGCCGTGGGCGGGCGGCCGCAGGATCGCTGCGCAGAGCATCCCGGGCAGACGGACGTCCGCCGCGTACTTCGCCTTGCCGGTCACTTTGTCGAGGGCGTCCCTTCTCAAGACGGGCTTGCCGACGATGGTGAAATCGGCGACGGGCTCCAGCACGGCCTTCTGATTCACGCGCCGCTCGATCCGCTTGCCCTTGGTCAGCTCGGCGTAGGAGACCTTTTTCTCGGGATGCTCCTTGTCGAAGACCGCGCCGTTTTCGGCCTTCAGTTGTGCGGCGGGGGTCTGGAGACGCTCCGCGGCCAGTTGCACGAGCACCATCCTGGCCTCCGCAGCCGCTGCCCGCAGCGGCGGTCCGAAGAAGCGCGTGCTCATGGACCCGAAGGTCCCCATGTCCCACGGGCAAAGGTCGGTGTCGCCCATCACCATGTCCACACTCTCCAGCGGCACGTTGAGCTCGTCGGCCAGCATTTGGGCCAGCGACGTGACGATGCCCTGGCCCATTTCGATCTTGCCGGTGAAGCAGGAGACCCTTCCATCCTCGCCGATCTTGAGAAAGGCGTTCGGGTCCGAAGGGAGCTGTCGGCCGATGCCGCCGCCGCGTTTCCCCTGGGCGAGTGCTTCGCCCTCGCCGAGGGAGACCAGGACAATGATGCCTCCGCCCAGGATCTTGAGGAACTCCCGGCGGTCGGTGGAGAGGGCGTCCGAGATATCGCTGAAATCGAGTTCCAGGTATTGGTCGTGCTCTTGGTATTGGTCGTCTCTCATGGCGTCTTTCCTCCACTCAGGCGACGGGCCGCGGACTCGATGGCCAGGACGATCCTGGTATGCGCCCCGCAGCGGCACAGGTTGTGCTCCATGGACTTGAGCAGCTCCGCACGGCTCGGCGCCGGATTCTTGTGCAGCAGGCCGGCCGCCTGAACGATCATCCCCGGCGTGCAGAACCCGCATTGCAGGGCGTCGTACTCCATGAATGCCCGCTGAACCAGGTGTACGCTTCCGTTTTTCGCGAGCCCTTCGATCGTGACCACCTCTTTGCCCTGCACGTCCTTCAGCGGGATCAAGCAGGACCGCACGGGCTCGCCGCCCACGAGGACCGTGCAGGCGCCGCAATAGCCCTGGCCGCACCCGCACTTGGAGCCGGTCAGCCCCAGATCGGAGCGCAAGACCCAAAGGAGCTTGCGCTCGGCGTCCGCGGTGACGCGCACGGGCTTGTCGTTGAGCTTGAACTGAATGGCTTGTTCCATCGGCGTCTCCCTTGCTGGCAGATACAGTAGACCGGTCGCTCCGTGACCGGCACTTGGCGTCACGGAGTGCCGCCGCTGCTTTCGTGCTGCCGCTACTCTGGCGGCTGGAACCCAACCCGAGTCTAGCATCGGGCCATGCCGCGGGAAAGTGGGGGGTGGTGCCAGAAGGAAACGGAAAAGGCCGTCTAGCGTCTCCCGTGTCGTTGGACGGATTCTCAATCCGTCCCCGACCCGGCGCGGATTGCCAATCCGCCCTACAAGTCGCCGGCGTCAGAGGGGCTTCCCCTCTGCGTCCTAGCGACGGTATGATGCCGGTAGGGAGGTTAGGCCGAGGGCAAGAGGTAAGGAGAGCAAAGGATGACTCGAATCACGCTCGATATTCCCAATGAGACTGCGCTGGCGTTGAAGGTGCCCCTGGAAGACGTCGGTGACGCCCTGCGCATGGCCGCGGCCGTGAAGCTCTTCGAGATGAGAAGGCTCTCATCCGGCGCGGCTGCGGCCCTGGCCGGTATCCCGCGGGTTGCCTTCCTGTCGAAGCTGGCCGATTACGGCGTGGATACGTTCGACATGACGGAGGACGAGTTCGCCAAGGAGGTCTGACGCGCGGCTGCGTCCGTTTGCCCGCGCGCCTACGCCCGCAGCGAGAGGTCTTGCTGCTGGAGGAAGCTGAGGAAGGCCCCGCGGAATCCGTCGATCTCCTGGCTGGTGAGCGTGTGGTCGCGGGCGCCGAGCCAGCAGCGGAACGAGTAGCTGCCCGTGCCCGGGGCAAGGCCCTTGCCTTTGTACAGGTAGAGAAACTCGCGTCGCACCAGGAGCGGATGGGCGAACTGGTTGAGGCGGTCCTCCAGGGCGGCAAACCCCTCGCTCACGCTCCAGACCAGCGAGAAGTCCTGCCAGGAGCCGGGGTAGATGGGCGGGGCGACGTATTGGAGCTGCGCATAGATCGGCGCGTCAAGCTCGTCCATGGCCACCTCGAACCAGACGACCTGCCCCTCTTGGGCCACGGTCTGCAGGATCGGACCGGCCAGCACGCCCAGGCCGCCGGCCGGGCGACCGCCTAAACGGAGCTCAACCCAGTGGCCGGGGATTTCCCACGGCGCTTGGCTGTCCGCCTTGGGCAGAAACTCCATCGGTCCGAGGCCGACCGCCCGCGCGAGGTCTTCCATGACTCCCTTGATCGCCCGGAAGTGCTCTTCGAGCGTGGGCTGGTGGACGGACTGGAAGCTGACGCCGGCCAGGCGGCTGGTCTCGTCGCACGCGCCGTCGTCGGCCAGCGCGTAGGCGCGCCCGATCTCGAAGAGGCGGAAACTGTCGCGGTGGACCCGATTGGGGCGGAGCAGGGCGAGCACGTTAGGCACGAGCGTGGTGCGCAGGAGCCGGTTTTGCTGCGCGCTTGGGTTCTTGAGCGCCAGGGCCCGCTTCGGCTCGAAGCCGAGCTGGGCAAGCCACGCGTCGTCGAACCACCCGTAGTTCTGCACCTCGATGAAACCGTGGCCGATCGCCAGCAGGCGCCGCACCTTGTGCTCGATGCGCAGCGGTTTCTCGACGTGGAGCGGCTGCATCAAGACCTCCGGCATGCGCGGCTCGATCTTGCCGTAGCCGTAGACCCGCAGCACTTCCTCCAC
>CAYGZI010000535.1:0-4488 GCA_964354245.1 uncultured Planctomycetaceae bacterium | reverse complement strand
CTCGATCCGCCGGTCGAGATTGCGGTGCATCCAGTCGGCGCTGGAGAGATAAACCTCCTCGTGGCCGCCGTTGCGGAAGTAGAACACCCGGGCGTGCTCCAGGTAGCGGTCCACGATCGAGCGGACCTCGATGTTCTCGGAAACGCCCGGCACCCCGGGGCGAAGACAACACATCCCGCGGACGTTGAGTGCGATCTTCACCCCCGCCTGGCTGGCCCGGTAGAGTGCCCGGATGATCTCCCGGTCTTGCAGCGAGTTGACCTTGGCCATGATCAGCCCCGGGCGGTCGGGCGTGGAGACTTGGGCCTCGCGGTCGAACAGGTCGATGAAGCGCTCCTTGAGGCGGCGGGGCTCGCAGGTGAGCTTGGCCCAGCCGACCGTCTCCGAGTAGCCGGTCAGGAGATTGAAGAAGGCGGCCACGTCGGCGGCGATGTCCCGGTCCGAGGTCATCAGGCCGATGTCGGAGTAGAGCCGGGCCGTGCGGTCGTTGTAGTTGCCGGTGGAAAGGTGGACGTAGCGCCGCAGGCGCGTCGCCTCCCGGCGCACGATCAGGAGGGCCTTGGCGTGGGTCTTGTAGCCGACGATCCCGTAGATCACGTGGGCCCCGGCATCTTCCAGGCGGCGGGCCCAGGTGACGTTGCGGGCCTCGTCGAAGCGGGCCTTCAGCTCCACCAGCGCGGTGACTTCCTTGCCGTTGGCTGCCGCGCGCTCCAGGGCGCCGACGATCGGCGAATCGCCGCTCGTGCGGTAGAGGGTCTGCTTGATGGCCAGCACGTCGGGGTCGTCGGCTGCCTGCTGGAGCATTTGCACGACCGGGTCGAAGCCCTCGTAAGGATGGAACAAGAGCACGTCGCGCTCCTGGAGTTCCTCCCACAGGTTCTCGACTCCGATCAGGTCGTGCGGCCTCTGGGGCGGCCAGTCCGGCGCCTTCAGCGCGTCGAAGCCCGGCCGGTTGGCGATCGACCACAGGCCCGTCGCGTCCAGCATCCCGTCGATCTCGTAGACGTCCTCCTCGCCTAGCTGGAGCCACGCCGTGAGCCATTGGCGGATCCGCGGGTCGATGCCGGCGGAGATTTCGAGGCGGACGGCGCCGCGGCGCCGGCGGGCGAGCACGGCCTCCTCGACGACGTGCAACAGGTCGCTGGCGTCGTCGTCCTGGATGGTCACGTCGGCGTCGCGCGTGACGCGGAAGGCCGCACAAGCCAGCACCTCGCAGCCGGGGAACAACTGGCCGACGTTGGCGGCGATCGCGTCCTCCAGACGCGCCAGGCACAGATCCTCTTCCGAAGGGACCATGAGGAACCGCGGGAACTGGGCGGGGACCGGCACCACGCCGATCTTCTCCTCCGGCTGCGGGCCGGCCTTCGAGGCGATCACCAGTCCCAGGTGGAGGCGCAAGCCGGGCAAAACCGGCGGCGGGTCCATCGCTTCCACCGCCAGCGGCGTGAGCACCGGGAGCAGCTCGCGCGTGAAGTGCCCGCGGAGAAACTTCTCTTGCTGCGGGCTCCAGTCGCGGCGGTCCAGGACGCGCAGGCCGTGTCCGGCCAGCTCTTGGAGGGCCGCGTGGATGCCGGCGGTCTGCTCGGCCACCATGCGGTGCGTGCGTTGGCTGATGGCGGCCAGTTGGGCCGCGGGGGTCATTCCCGAGACGTCCGGGCGCCGCACGCCGGCGGACCGCTGCTGCACCAGGCCGGCCACGCGGATCATGAAGTACTCGTCGAGGTTCGAGCTGACGATGGCCAGGAACTTCAACCGCTCCAAGAGCGGCACGTCTTCCGACAGGCCCTCTCGCATCACGCGGTCGTTGAACTCCAGCCAGCTCAGCTCGCGGTTGATGTAGAGTCCGGGCGATTTCAGGTCGTCTTTCTTGGCCATTGGCAGTTGGCGGTTGGCAGTTGGCAGTTGGCAGTTGGTAGTTGGCAGTTGGCCGTTGGCAGTTGTGACTTCCCGGTATCTGACAACTGACAACCGACAACTGACAACTGCTAACCTTCCTCCAGGCGGAGGCGCAATCCAAAAATGTCCTCGAACATGTCCCCTTTGACCGCCAGCGCGCGGCGCTCGAGGATCAGCTCCGCCGCGCCGGGCGTGAGGATCAGGAACTCGTCCCCGCGCCGCTCGAAGCGCAATCTCGGCAGCGGGCGTCCCCGCGACAGCGCGTCGGCCACGCGCAACATCGCCGCCAGCTTGCTCACCGCCACGCGCAATTCGCGCGGCAGGGCGATGTACTCCAGGTGCGAGGGCTTGGGCCCGCTGCGGCGATGGTAGCGGGCGACGTGGGCGACCGTCTCGATGTCCTCGCGGCAGAGCCCGTAGATCTCCGAATTGGCGATCAAGTAGTAGCTGTGCTTGTGATGGGCGGCGTTGCTGACGAACGACCCGACCTCGTGCAGAAGCGCGGCGACCCGCAGCAGGAGCCGGTGCCGCGGCGAAAGCCCGTGCTCCGCCTGGAGGTCGTCGAACAGCCGGAGCGCCGCCTCGGCGACGTTCTGCGCGTGGTTGACGTCCACCCGGTACTTCTCGGCAATGGACGTCGCCGAGTGGACGACTCCCTCGACCAGGGCCCGGTCTTCTTCGCCGCGGACCTGCCGGGCCAGCTCCATCAAGAGGCCGTCTCGCAACGAAACGCGCGACACGATGACCCGCTCCGCGCGGGTCTGGTGCAGGAGGTGCTGATAGACCAGGAGGGCGGGAACGAGGGTCTCGGCCTCGGTGAACGGCAGGCCGTAACGCTTGGCCAGCTTCTCCGCGGAGAGCGTTTCGCAGCGACGCACCAGCTTGTCCAGCTCGGCGGGCAGGACGATGGACAGGTCGGGCGAGTCGGCGGGTTTGCCGATTTCGCGTCCGGCGAAGCGGGCGTCTCCTCCCACGGCGACGAACGACGTGACTTTTTCCAGCGGCAAGGAGCCGCTGACGCCGGAGACCACGTTGGCGATGTGGGAGCGGAGCAATTCGGCGGACCGCTCGGGGGCCTCCTCGGCGGTCGAGAACATCTCCTGCAGGCGGATGGAGCCCAGGCGCAGGCTTTGCGTGCCGGCGATCTCGCCGCCGTCCAGGACGGTCAAAAGCGTGCTGCCGCCGCCTGCCTCGGCGATCAGGGCCTCGCCCTGGTTGACGCCTAAGGCGTCGCCCACGGATTGGCGGACCGCGGAGACCGTCAGCCGGCTCTCCTCCGAGGTGGCGATCACCTCGACGTTCAGCCCCGTGGCCATGAACACGCGGTTGAGGAAGTTGTCGGCGTTGGCGGCCTCGCGCACGGCGCTGGTGGCCACGGCGCGGACCCGCTCCACCTTATACAACTCCAGCAGGTGCCGGTAGTCGCGGAGGATGGCGACCGCCGCGCGCATGCTCGCTGCGCCGAGTCGCCCGCGGCGGAACGTGTCTTGCCCCAAACGCACGGCCCGCTGCAAACGCTCCTGGATCTCCAGGTGTCCGTCGGGAAGGACCTCCGCGATGACCATGCGGAGGGAATTGGAGCCGATGTCGATGGCCGCGACCGTCCGGGCAGGGGACGCCGGTTCGCTCAGTTTCTCGCCGGATTGCATGGCAAAGCCGCCGGGGCCTCGACGAACGCCACTCTTCTCGGGCGGTCCTCCGCGGGCTCGCCCCGCGACCGGACCACCCGAGTCAGGGCGTCCCACAGGCCCTCCCGGGTGAGGTCGCGCCAATACTGCGTCAGCGTGGAGAAGAGTTCCTCGCGGCGCTTGCACCGCTCCTGGCGGAGGTAATCGATGCCGGCCTTCACGCGCTCCAGCGGTCCGGCATGGCCGTAAAAGGTCTGGAGCCGCTTGACCTGTTTTGCCGAGAACGCCTCCAACTGGTCCATCCACACGTCGCAGTCGTGGATGTCGCCCAGGAGCGACTGCACCTGCTTGATCGCCTCCAGAACGCCGTCCAGCCGCCCCCCGTACGTCGGCTTGCACACCTCGACCGTGTAGCGGAGCCGTTTGGCGGCGATCCGCATCGCGTGGTGCTGCGGCTTGTCCTGCGGATCGGCAAGGCAGGGCTCGAAAGCCCTCAAGTCTTCCAGCCGCGAAAGGACGTGTTCTTCGGCGCGGTCGAACAGCAAGGGGCCCGGCCTCCAAGGCCCGTCCTCGTCCCCGTCGGTCCGCCATTTCTTCGTGGCCACCAGCATCTCGCGGAGGATGCGGCTGTCCAAGAGCCGGCGCAGGGCCCGGAGCACCTTCGGCTGGAGCTTCTCCCGCCGGCGCTCCCAGCGGACCAGCACGCGCGCGACCCCCGCCACAAAGTCCAATTCTTGGAGCTGCGAGAGCAGGTCGCAGAGAAAGGCGAT
This sequence comes from uncultured Planctomycetaceae bacterium, assembly GCA_964354245.1. GTDB lineage: Bacteria > Planctomycetota > Planctomycetia > Pirellulales > Thermoguttaceae > CAYGZI01. The sequence continues at coordinate 194 of CAYGZI010000535.1, read as the reverse complement.
CTGCACGTCCTGGTCGCGGGCCTCGCCCAGGCTGCACCCGAGACGCCGGATTTCCTTGCTCCAGGTCTTCGCGCGTTCGGCGGGAAGACAGTCGGCAAAGATTCTCAGCCCGGCCCGCAATCGCCGCGTGGCCACACGGGCGCGATGGATGAACTCGATGTCCTCCGCCTTGCGGATCCCATCGATCTGGCCGG
>CAYGZI010000534.1:0-4500 GCA_964354245.1 uncultured Planctomycetaceae bacterium | reverse complement strand
CGCTCATCAGCATCGCCCGGCTGGGCACGCAGACGGCCCCGCTGTTGCCCCCGAAACAATAGTTGCTGCGGAAGCTGAAACCCGCGGCTGCCAGCTTGTCCAGGCTCGGCGTCTTGATGTGCGGATTGCCGTGGGCGGCGATGGTGTCGGCGCGCTGATCGTCGGCGAAGAGGAACAGTATGTTCGGCTTCCTCGCGGGTTTCTCGGCGGCGCTGGCCCCGGCCAGCGGAGCCAGCAGCACGGCAGTAAGGGTCAAGAAGGTGTGTTTCACGGTCGTCATCTCCTGCGGGGTCACGCTCGCTTGCGGATCGTTCTGTAGGCCCTCCGCCGTGCGATCATCCGCTGAGCCCAGAGCACCTCCGATACGTCCGGCCCGGCGATTCTAACCCAAAGGCAGACGATTCGCCACCGATCCGGGCGGATCGAGGCCCAGGAGCACTCCTACGCCCGCCCAGGGCAACTGGCAAGTCCCCGCAGATTCGTGTATCCTGGTTGCCGGACGGGCCGCAGAGACATCTTGCCCGTGCTGCCTGTTTGCCCGCAGCAGTGACGCGGAGAGAGGGTGTACCCATGAGGCGATTGAAGGCGATCGGCGGACTGGCGTGGCTGGCTGTGTGGGTGGCGGTTGACGGGGCCTTGGGGCAGGACCCCGGCCCAGCCCGCGGCACAGCAATCGGCACCGGCCGAGTGCGTGTGGAATTCGACAAGGCGTCGGGCTCGCTGCGCATGCAGAGCGGCGCCCGGCAATTCGCCACAGCCCGGTTCGCGGAGCCGGGCCGGGCGACGTCGTCGGTCGAGAAGATCGGCCCAGAGACGCCGTTTGGCCCGGGGTGGATGCTGAAGATCGGGCCGAGTAGGACAGGCATCTTGCCTGTTTCGGAGAATCGCGTGCTCGTGCGCGAGGGATCGCCGTGGGTCCTGATCCGCCGGGACTGCCGCGATCGGCCCGCCGCGCCGGGAAACCGAGTCGAGGCGCTCGCGGCCGCGCTGGACCTGGGCGCCGACGCGGCGAAGCTCAAGGGCCTCGGTCCCGGCGGACTGTTCGACCCGGCGAAGAACCCAGGCCAGCACGTGGTGACGGCTATCGCCGACCCCACCACCGGCGCGGGCGTGGTGGCCGGACTGGTACGGATCGACGCGGCCAGCGGCGTGCTCTTAACCAAGGTGGAGGAGGGCAAGGTCGTTCTGACGCTGCGCAACGACTACGGCAGCGTCGTCCCGCCGCAACTGGATCGCTTCGGCGGTGACTGGTGGGCCCTCGGCTGGTTCGACGACGCCCGCGACGGCCTGGAGTCCTACGCCGGCGAGTTCGCACGCCTCAATGCGGTCAAGCTCAAGCCCGCGCCCGTCGGCTTCATGACCTGGTACTCGGAGAAGTACGGCGGGGCCCTCAACGAGACGGCCGTCATCGAGCTCTCGAAGTACTTGGCCGACAAGTTCAAGGACTACGGCTACGGCTTCGTCCAGATCGACGACCTCTGGCAGAACGGCCAGAAGCGCAACGGCCCGGCCAAGGACTTCTCGAAGGTCGCCCCCAATGGCCCGTACAAGGGCGGGATGAAGCCCGTGGCCGATCAGATCCGGGCCCTCGGGCTGACGCCCGGCCTTTGGCTGCTGCCCTTCGCCATCGACCATCAGGACCCGGTGCTGGCCGGCCAGGCGCCGCTGGTGGTCCGGACGGCCAACGGCTCGCCGTTCGAGACCAACTGGAGCGGCACGGCCCTGGACCTCACCCGGCCCGAGGCCCGCCAGTACGTCCAGGGGTTCATCCGGCAGGCGGTGCGCGACTGGGGGTACGGCTACCTCAAGCTCGACGGCCTGCACATCGGCATGGCCACGCGCCAGACCTATCCCAACCGGAAGTACGTCGAGGACAAGTTCGGCGACGCGGTCTTTGCCGACAAGACCCGCTCGAACATCCAGGCCGGGCGCATGGGCCTGGCGGCCGTGCGCGAGGCGGCCGGGCCCGAGACCTTCATCCTCGGCTGCTGCACGCCGCAGAACGAGCGGTCGCTCGGCATGGTGCTGGGCCTGGTGGACGCGATGCGGGTCGGCCCCGATTCGGGCGTGAAGTGGGGCGGCGTCGTCCACGGCGTGCGGTCCTCCTCGGCCCTGTACTTCCTCAACGGCCGCGTCTGGTGGAACGACCCCGACGCAATCTACGCCCGGGGCAGGATTCCGCTTAACGAGGTGCAGTGCTTTGCCGGCTGGGTGACGCTCACGGGCATGCTCAACAACCAGACCGACTGGGCGCCGGACTACCCCGCCGAGCGCGTCGATCTGTTGCGGCGGACCATGCCCTGCCACCAGCTCACCAGCGTCCGCCCCGTCGATCTTTTCGAGAACGATCCCCCGCGGGTCTGGGTGCTCAACTACGAGGCCGGCGGCGTGAGACGCACAACGATTGGGCTGTTCAACTGGGGCGACAAGGACGCTGAGATCGGCGCGACCGCCCAGCGCCTGGGGCTCCGTCCGGACGCGACCTACGCGGGCTTCGAGTTCTGGTCCAGCCGCACGATCCCGTCCTTCAAGGGACGCCTGAGCGAGCGCCTCCCGCCGCGCACCAGCCGGATTCTGGCGGTGCGGGAGACTGCCGGTCATCCGCTGCTCTTGGGCACCTCGCGCCACGTCACGCAAGGCGCGGTGGACGTGGTCGAAGAGACCTGGAATCCCTCGCAGCAGACGCTCTCCGGCGCCGGCCGCGTCGTGGGCGGCGACCCCTACGAAGTCCGCGTGCTGGCCTCGATCGGCGTGGGTCTCCCGACCCCGCCGAGTCGCCGTGGCTCGGTCCGGAGACCGGCCACAACGACAGTGCTGGCCGCCGGCGGATCCAATCGAGCGACGCACTGGCAGGCGACCAAGGCCGGTCTTTCGCCCGACGATCTCGCGGCCGGAGCAACCGCCCAACTGAGCCAGGACGCCGGCCTCGTGCGCGTCAAGATCCTCTCGCCGGCAAGCAGGACGGTGCGGTGGAGCGTGTCGTTCGGACCGGCCCGCGGTGAGGTCCCTCCGGACCGCCGGCCAGCCGCGAAGGCACGGGCCTTACCCTCGTTGCGAAGCTCCCGCTTCGCGATGCCCCTAATCCCCAATCCCTAATCCCCGACTCCTCACCCTGCCCCCTTCACCCGTCACCTCCTGCCACCATCAGCCACCGACCCAGCGTCCGTCCCCCTGGGGACGCCGTTCCGCCAGTCGGCGACCTCGCAATTGATCTTGACCAGCCTCTCCAGGTTCACTAGCATCCCGGCCCATACGGAGGGCCGGCATGGACGCGCCAAAGGACTTTGCCGCTTGGCTTACTTCCCACGAGCACCGAGACCCACTCTATGGTTGGGTGTACCGCTATCACTCCCGAAGCGATGCCCACTCCATCGCGCTCTGCAAGCTGGTCCTGCGCGACCTCGTTGAAGCCTGCCAGCCGCTCCGAGACCACGCGCTGGCCGACCGGGTGGTCTACGGCATCAACGCCAGACACACCTTCCCGAACGGCAAGAAGAAGACCCTCGACCTTGCCATCGGCACTCCGGCCGCGATCGACCCGACGGACCGGCTGGCCGGGGTGATCTACCCCGGCCAGATCGACCGGGTGCTCATCGCCTGCGAGGCGAAGACCTGCATGACGGAGCACGGCAAGTCCCAGCCGCGGATCTTCGATGAGCTGGGCTCGTCTCACGAGATTGTCCACCAGGGCGACCGCGAGGCGATTGCGGCGGGGATCACCGTGGTTAACATCGCCACCACCTTCGTTTCCCCGTTGCGTCAGAAGAGCAAGCGCAAGCTGCACGTCTCGAAACATAAGCAGCCCCACGCCGCCGAGCGCATGGTCAACCACCTTCGCGGGCTCCCCATCCGGGACGCGGTGGACGGCACCGGCTTCGACGCCTATGCGACGATCGTGGTTGACTGCGATAACCAAGGGCCAGTGACGCTCTGGACGGATCCGCCCGCCCCGCACCTTGGCGACCGGGATCACTACGATACGTTCCTCAAACGCATCGCGGGTGCATACACCGTCCGGTTCGGTGCTGCGCCCTGACAGCGATTCGCAGCGTGGGGCGCGGGGCCCCCGCATTCAGACCCTCAACGACGGCCGCCGCTCTTCATCAGCGTCGCACGCGACGATGGCGGCCTTGCTGAAAAGCCCCGCCGTCTCATGGCGGAGGCGTTTGCCCGCGAGAGCGAAGTACTCCTCATCGACCTCGATCCCGATGCTGTTGCGTCCCCACTTCGCCGCGGCGATGTTCGTGCTCGCTGTGCCCATGAAGGGGTCGAGGACCGTATCGCCCACGAAGCTGAACATCCGGATTAGCCGCTCCGCAAGTTCGACGGGGAATGGCGCGGGGTGGTCTTTCGTCGAGGCCCCCGGCAGGCCCGTCCAAATCTGCTGGAACCATTCCCGGTGGGAGTCCTCGGCGATGATGCTCAGCACGCGCGTGGCCACCGACGGAGCGCGGTAGCCGCCCGGCTTGCGCTGCATGAGGATGAACTCGATGTCGTTCT
>CAYGZI010000533.1:0-4501 GCA_964354245.1 uncultured Planctomycetaceae bacterium | reverse complement strand
GGAAAAGGGGACAGGTCCAATTTGCCGGCACGGCCAGACCAACCTTCGGTTGGTGCCCGGTGCTTCGCACAAATTGGACCTGTCCCCTTTTCCCTCCGCGCCCCGTTTTCCATCGACACCCGCACCACGCCTCCCCACGACCTGACGGACAAGTCGGTGCTGGACGATCATCCTCGCGGGCCGGGGAGCGATCTGTTGGTGCAGTTGATGGGGGACAGCGTGGCGCTATTCGCCGATCACCCGGTAAACGTCCGGCGGCGCCGGCAGGGGAAGCTGCCGTGTACGAACATCTGGCTTTGGGGACTGGGGGGATCGCCGCACCTGGAGCCGTTTGCACGGCGATTCGGAGTCCAGGGGGCGATGATTACAGCGGTGGACCTGCTGCGCGGCTTGGCGGTGCTGTTGGGCTGGCGGCGGATCGAAGTGCCCGGGGCCACGGGTTACACCGACACCGACTACGCCGCCAAGGGCCGCTACGCCGTCGAGGCCCTCAAGGACGTGGACCTGGTCTGCGTCCACGTCGAGGCGACCGATGAGGCCTCGCACGAAGGAGACGCGGCCGGCAAGGTGAAGGCCCTGGAGGAGATCGACCGGCACATCGTGGGCCCGGTCCACGCGGCCTTGAAAGGCTACGGCGAGTACCGTATCCTGGTGACCCCCGATCATCCCACGCCTTTGCGGATCAAGACCCACAGCCACGGCTACGTCCCCTGGACGATCGCCGGCGCGGGCATCGAGCCCGGCGGGTTCTCCCGCTACGACGATCCGACGGGAATGAAATCGGACATGGCTTTCGATGATGGTTGGAAGTTGATGGAGTATTTCATTCATGTCGATCCTCGTCCAGAAATTCGGCGGCACCAGCGTTGCCGATAGTCAGAAGATCCTCGCCGCAGCCCGCAAGGCGATCCGCGCCCAGAATGAAGGCAACCAGGTCGTGACCGTGGTCAGCGCCATGGGCCATACGACCGACGTGCTGATCGGCCTGGCCCGGGAGATCACCGACGATCCGCCCGCCCGGGAGATGGACATGCTGCTGGCCACCGGCGAGCAGGTCAGCGTGGCGCTTCTGGCGATGGCGATCCACTCCCTGGGCCACGGGGCGATCAGCATGACCGGGGCCCAATTGGGGATCGTGACCGACAGCACGCACACCAAGGCCCGCATCCGCTCGATCAACACCGGGCGGATCCGCCGCGCGCTGGACGAGGGGAGGATCGTGATCGCGGCGGGGTTCCAGGGAATCGATCCTTCGGAGAACATCACCACGCTGGGCCGGGGCGGCAGCGATACCACGGCCGTGGCCCTGGCCGCGGCGCTCCACGCCGGCGTCTGCGAGATCTACACCGACGTAGACGGCGTCTACACGACCGACCCCCGCGTCGTGCCCGAGGCGCGGCGTCTGAAGCAGATCAGCTACGACGAGATGCTCGAGCTGGCCAGCGCCGGGGCGGGCGTGATGCACAACCGGTCCATCGAGTTCGGCAAGAAGTTCAACGTGCCGATCCACGTGCGGAGCAGCTTCAGCGACCGGCCGGGCACGCTGATCGCCGCCCAGCCCGAGGCCCCCGACCAGCCCGTGTGCGGAGCGGCGATGATCAAGGACGAGGCCCGGGTCACCGTGCTCGGCGTCCCCGACCGGCCGGGCGCGGCAACGACGGTCTTCTCCAAGATCGCCGCCAAGAACATCGCCATGGACATGATCGTGCAGAACGTCGCCGCGGAGGGGCTGGCCGACATCTCGTTCACGGTACACCGCGGCGAGCTGCCGGCCACGCTCAAAGCGGTCGAGGAGGCCAGCCGTGCCCTGGGGGCCCAAGGCTACAACTACGATGAGAACGTGTCCAAGGTCTCCGTCGTGGGGCTGGGAATGAAGAGCCAGCCCGGGGTGGCCCACCGCATGTTCCGCGCCCTGGCCCAAAAAGGCGTCAATATCCTCATGATCACCACCAGCGAGATCAAGATCTCGGTGCTGGTGGACCGCGACGTTGCGGTCGAGGCCCTGCGCACCGTCCATGCCGCCTTCGACCTCCACAGGGAGCCCGCCGGCAACGGCTGGGACGGGGCAGAAGCGGCCGCCGCGCCGGCCGTCAACAACACGCCGGAAATGGTCGCCCGAATGCACCACATGGAAGACCTCCTGATCGACGACATCACGCTGGACAAATCCCAGGCGCGGGTGACGCTCGCCGGCGTGCCGGACACGCCCGGCCTGGCGGCGCAGATTTTCGAGGAGATTGCGGGCCAGGGGATCGTCGTGGACATGATCGTGCAGAGCGTCGGCCGCGAAGGCAGGGCCAATCTCAGCTTCACGGTGCCTCAGAAGGACCTCCCAAGGAGCGTGGAAGTTACCGGCGTCTTGGCCCCGCGCCTGGACTGCCTGGCGCCAACGAGCTGCCCCAAGGTCGCCAAGCTCTCCGTGCTGGGGACCGGGATGCGGAGTCAGACGAGCGTGGCGAAGCGTCTCTTCCAGTCCCTTGCGTCGGCCGGGATCAACGTCGAGATGATCAACACCAGCGAGGTGCGGCTGAACGTGGTGGTCGATGGGGCTGAGGGTCAGAAGGCCGTCGAGGTGCTCCGCAAGGAGTTTGCCGACGTAATGCTGTAGGTCGTGCCGTTCTGGACCCAAAACATGCTCACGGCCCAGACCGTCGGCTTCGGCCTGGCGCTTGCGCCGGTCGCGATTGCCGGAGCGCTGGCCGGCCGATGGCTCGTCCCCCGGGTTCCGCAGCGGGTCTTCGACTTCCTCGTCACGCTGCTGGCGGCAGCGGCCGCAGAGTGGCTGATCGCCGGTTAAGCGGGTCGGGTGCCATGCCCACGCTTGCCGTGGGCATGTTCCCGCTTCGCATGGCGACGCAAGCGTCGCCATGGCACCCACGCTATTGCTTTTCGCGGCAGCACGACTTACCGTCTTGGGGAATGACTTCTGAGAGTCCGCAACGACTGACCGTGCGCCAGCGGCGCCAGGCCCGCAACTGGCTCTACGGGCACGCCGTGCTTTACGCAATCAGCACCGGGCTGACCAGCAGCACGCTGGTCATCTACCTGATCTTCGGCTTGAATGCGCCGCGGATCGCCTTGGGCGTGGCATTGATTAAGGCCGCGCCCAACCTGGCAGGGCTGCTGCGCCTGGTCACGCCGGCCTTGATCGAGCGTTTGGGCGATCGCAAACGGTTTTGCGTCGGCACGTACGTGCTGAGCGGCCTGGTGCTCTTGGCGTTGCCGTTGGCCGCCGTGCCGGGCTGGCTTCCCTCGGCCTCGAAGTCGCTCCTGGCGGTTGTGCTGCTGTGGTGCGGGTACCACGTCCTGGAATACCTCGGTTCCGTGGCCCTCTGGTCGTGGATCGGGGACCTGGTGCCTTGGCGCACGCGGGGACGCTTTCTCGGCCGGCGCGAGCGGTGGATGGTCGCCGGGCAGGCCGCGGCCATGGTCGCCGCCGGACTGTTCAGCCATTTCTGGTACAAGGCGTTTCCCAGAGGCGATTACCCGGACATGGCCTGGATCGCCTACGCGATTCCAGCGGGCCTGGGGGCCTTGTGTCTGATCGCCTCCGTAGTCTTTCTGGTGCGGACGCCCCACCCAAGCCCAAGCTCGGACGCCGCCCCCCGCGTCGCGCTGGCCGCCATGCTCGCCCCGTTTGCCGACCGCCGGTTTGTGCGGCTCTTGTGCTTCGGCTGTTGGTTTTCGTTCTTCAACGGCGTGACGCAAACGGCCCAAGAGATGTATCCGATCGACGTTCTGAAGATCAGCCTGCTCACCAGCCTGGCCCTGCGGACCGGCACGCGCGTGGGCCAGTTCGGCATCAGCCCGTGGATGGGACGCCTGGCCGACCGCTTCGGCAACCGGCGGGTGATGATGGCCTGCCTGCCGATCGTGGCCACGGGGACGCTCTTCTTCATGGTTGCCACCCCGCACGAGTGGGCCTGGGTGGCGGGGGCGTGGATTGTCTGGATCGCTTACGCCGGGGTGAACGTCTGCCTCCCCAACCTGATGCTCCGGCTATCGCCCGCCCCGGCTCGGACCGCGTACGTCGCCGCCTTTGAGACCGCGCGCGGGCTGAGCGTGGCTGCGAGCATCCTGCTCGGCGGGCTGGCCGCGGATTACCTGCGAAGCGAGGCGTTCGTCCTCTTTGGCGGCGCATGGGTCCTGGACTGCCAGCAGTGGATGTTCTTCTTCGGCTGGGCCACGCGCACGATGGGCGTGCTGGTGCTGCTGTTGGTCCTGGAGCCGGGGAGAATCGCCGCACACCGGGCGTGAACGGCAATGTCTGCCCTCCTGCGGTTATTCGCGATGGAGGAGATCGAACGCCCAGTGCCCTTCTGCGTCGAGGTGGCCTTCGAGGCGGAAACGACGGCCGAAGACCTCGGATCGCTGAAAACCCTCGGCGTCGCGCTGGGCCGCGCGGAAGCTGGATCGGCCGCGGCAGTGGATGCGGAAAGCGAGCGGCTCGCGCCGGGCGTCGGCCAGCCAGAACTCGCGCACGCCGGCCTTGAAGTACGCC
>CAYGZI010000532.1:0-4502 GCA_964354245.1 uncultured Planctomycetaceae bacterium | reverse complement strand
AACCCGACGGCCCAGCACCACGTCTGGTAGCCCAACGGCAGATAGCGCTCGATCAACAGCGGGTAGGCGATCAAGGCCCCCATGCTCCCCAGATTGCTGGCGGCGTAAAGGAAGTACGGGTCTTTGGCGGATTTGTGTCCGGTATCCGCGAACCACGCCTGCAACATCGGCGCGCTGGCCGAGACCACAAAGAACGGAAACCCCACGGTCAGAAGCATGAACCCCATGAGCCACAGGATGGGATTCGCGCCCTCAGTGGGAACCCAGGAAGTGCCGGTCCGGATCGGCAGCACGAGTATCGCCGTCGCGACGACGACCACCACCGACGGAATGCCAAGGGCCCAGAGATGTACCTTCGCCTGCTGCCGCGTCCCCAAGTACTTGGTTGAGACGTGGGCGTAGACATAACCGGCCAGGAGCACGGCCTGGTAAAAGACCATGCAGGTGTTCCAAACCATCGGCGTGCCGCCCAGGAGCGGCAGCACCATCTTGGCAAACATCGGCTCGATCCAGAACAGCAGCGTCGCGCTGGTCAACAGGGTGAGAGCAAAGAAGAGTTGCATGAACCGACGGGCCTTTCCGTTGCGGGCGTGCCCCGGCCCGTCCGCGGCCCGGGGCTCAGTACATTTTGGAAAGGATACCCTGGACGGACGACTCGTGCGAGGGCCGCCACTACGACCGCCCCGCGTGCCCCGGACTCTCAAACCGGCCGAAGACCATGCGGCCCGCGCTGGTCTGAAGCATACTCGTGACCGCGATCCCGACCACCTCGTTAAGGTGGTCCCTCCCCCCTTCGATGACGACCATCGTTCCGTCGTCCAAGTAGCCGACCCCTTGGCCGGGCTCCTCGCCGGGCTTGACGATCCGGACCTCCAGGCGCTCGCCCGGCAGGAACACGGGTTTCAGGGCATTGGCCAGGTCGTTGAGGTTGACGACGCCGACCCCGTGCAAGCGGGCCACCTTGTTGAGGTTGAAGTCGTTGGTGATCAGCTTCCCTTCCACGTGCTTGGCCAGCGCCACGAGTTTCAGATCGACGGTCTGGCCGGCAAACTCGGGCAGCTCGCGGTCGTAGATCTCCAGGTCCACCTGAGGATTCGTGCGCAGCTTGTTGAGGATGTCCAGCCCGCGCCGGCCCCGGCTCCGCCGCAGCCGGTCCGAGCTGTCGGCAATCGCCTGCAGCTCGGTGATCACGAACCGCGGCATGATCAGTTGGCTGTCGAAGATGTTGGCCTCGACCACGTCGGCGATCCGCCCGTCGATCACCGCGCTGGTGTCGACGATGTAGGGCCGGCGCCCCTTGACCTCCTTGGAAAACTCGACGTAGGGAATGATGAAGCGGAAGTCGTTCTTGGTCTGCATCAGGAGGCTGATGCAGGCATAGCAGAGGATGGCGCCCAGGACCAGTTGCACATAAGGCTTGAGTTGCTCCATCGTCGTGTCCGCGATCGGCGGCGTAAACAGTGGAGTCATCGCCAGGCCCGCAACATAGGAGAGCAGCAGACCCACGATCAGGCCGAAGTAAACCGCCGAAATCGTGTCCAGCGGCTTGCGCCGGACGGACATGTCGATGGCGATCACCGCCGCCGCCAACGTCAGGAGGCCCAAGAATACGACCCAGGGGGCGCGAGGATGATCGGGAAGGATGTCCGAGTTGATGACAGCCACCGCCAACCCGATACACACCATCAAGAACGTGCCGCGAAGGATGAACAGTCCCATGGCTCTCTCGTGCCTCTTTCAGTTCGCAGTTCCAATGTGCCGCTGGAATGATACCGCGCGACGTGCCTCCCATCCGGGGCCTGCGCACTGGCCGGCCCCGGAGATACGTTATTGTAAGACTTCAGATTTGCCCGCGGAAGTCTGCCCCCGGAAGCCAACCAGCCCCGGACCCCTGGCACCCCTTGGTCCGACATACGCGACCTGCCAATCTGCAAGGCGGCTAAGGCACACCTTCTTTCGTGGGACGATACCGAATACCCCCGCTGCGCCGTCCGACGCTTTCATCGGCGAGTTCGTTGGGACGCTCTACTAAGCTTCTGCCGACAACGCCTGGGTCAACGCCGCCCAAAGGCTGTCCAACGCCTGGGGGATGACCTTGACCGCCGCCACCGCCGGCATGAAGTTGGTGTCCCCGTGCCACCGCGGGACAATGTGCCAGTGCAGGTGGCCCGGCAGACCTGCCCCGGCCGCTGGCCCAAGGTTGAGCCCGACGTTAAACCCTTGCGGGTGAAGGACTTTCTCCAAAAGGGCGACCATGGCGATCATCTCGCCGAAAAGGTCGATCTGCTCCTCGGCGCACAACTGGTCGAGCCGGGCCCGATGGAGTTGTGGGGCCACCAGCAAATGGCCGTTGTTGTACGGGTACCGGTTGAGCAGCGTCAGGGACCTGTCGCTGCGGTGGACGACGAAGCGAGTCCTTCCGAGTGGGTTGGCCACCGCCTGACAGAGGAAGCAGCTCGCGTCCGCCCCTGGCCGGAATTCCCCAGACGTCTCGGGGGGGCGAGCCTGATCGGGATCGCCCTGGATGTAGGCCAGGCGCCAGGGGGCCCAAAGTAGCTCGTGAGACATCGGAATGCCGCTCAACGTGGTGCTCGAAACCAACCTGAGGGGGTCAATCGTGGGTAGCGTCCGGCTCCCCGGGAGTCTATATCGCCGGGCTGAGCGTGGCAAGCCGGCACGGGTTGCGGCGATCATGACCCCCGGATGCCATCCTTTCGGGGGTAACCGACCAATGGAAACCGCGTTTGGAGTTGGGAAGCCTAATTGGACGAAACTGATTGTAGAGGGTTTGCGGGCTATGAGGGCCGGGCGGGCCCCCACTCGCCGGATCGCGAGGCAGCGGGTAGACTTCGGCCAAAGGGGACTGGCTCCGGGCCATGCGCGGCGCCGGTCCCCTTTGGCCCCCGTGGTTGACTGGAGCCAGAGGGTCGCAGGGTGCCGATGGACTTCCGCGTTGATTTGAGCATCTTTCGGGGGCCGCTCGACCTTCTGCTTTACCTCGTCCGCAAGCACGAGCTGGACATCCTCGACATCCCGATCGCCCCCATCACCGGCCAGTACCTGGAGTACCTAAACGTGCTCCAGGAACTCGACGTGGACTCGGTGGGCGATTTCCTGGCAATGGCCGCCACGCTCGTGGAGATCAAGTCGCAGTCGGTGCTCCCGCGAGGCGACGAGGTGGAAGAGGGCCTGGAGGACCCGCGCCAGGAGTTGATCCACCGGCTGCTGGAATACAAGAGATATCGCGACGCGGCCAGCATCCTCGAGGAGCAGAGCCGCCAGTGGCAGCAACACTACCCCCGCATGATGAGCGACTTGGCGCCCCGCCAGCGCGACCTGGCCGAGGAGCCCGTCCAGGAGATCGAGCTGTGGGACCTGGTCAGCGCCCTGGCCCGGATCGTGCGCAATACGGAGTTATCCAAGCCTTCGAGCATCGTCTACGACGAGACTCCCATCCGCGTCTACATGGCCCGCATCATGGAGAGAATCCGTTTGCAGGGGCGCCTGGCCTTCGGCAGCCTGTTTGAGCCGGCCATGCTCAAGTCCACCGTGATCGGCATCTTCCTGGCAGCCCTGGAGCTCGTGCGTCACCACCAGGTCCGCGTCGACCAGAACGCCCTCTTCGGCGAGATCTGGCTCGTGGTCCGGGAGGATTGCACCCGGCCAATAGACTTCTCTCAAGTCGACAATTACGATCACGCCCGAAGTTGAAGAAAGTTGTCAGTTGTCAGTGGTCAGTTGGCAGAACGTGCTGATAGATGACGCCTGATCTGGCAACTGCCAACTGACAACCGACAACTGCCAACTGACAACTCCCATGTCCAGCGAACTCCCTCCCGGCGCCAACCTGTTGAAGGATCAGCCCGTCAAGCGGCTGGCGCACAAGAGCATCACCGTCGAGGGATACTCCCGCGCCGCGGTGCAGACCTACTGGCGCATCCCGGAGCTCAAAATCGGCTTCGACCTGGGGGCCCAGCCCTGGGCCTTCATGGGAACTCCCACCTGGCTGGTCTCCCACACCCACATCGACCACCTCATCGCCCTGCCGGTCTACGTGGCCCGGCGCCGCATGATGCGAATGGAGCCCCCGACCATCTACCTCCCCGAAACGGCGATCGAGCCGGTCCAGCGCATCCTCCGGCTCGTGAGCCGCCTGGACCGCGGGCGCTTGCCCTGCAACCTGATTGCGGCGCGGCCGGGCGACGAGATCGAGCTCTCCCGCGAGCTGGTGATCACCGTGTCGGCCACGCGCCACACGGTGCCGTCCTTGGGATTCGTCGTCTGGGAGCGGCGGCGCAAGCTCAAACCCGAGTACGTGGACCTGCCGGGCACGGCCATCCGCGACCTGCGCCTGGGCGGGACCGAGGTGACGCGGGAGCTCCGCATTCCGCGCCTGGCCTATCTCGGCGACAGCTCGCCCGAAGGGCTCGACAACTGCCCGGCCATGTACGAGGCCGAGGTGCTCATCATCGAAATGACCTTCGTGGCCCCGAGTCACCGCA
>CAYGZI010000531.1:0-4507 GCA_964354245.1 uncultured Planctomycetaceae bacterium | reverse complement strand
CTACATGGATCCTCCTTTCCCAAGTTCAACGTAGCGCAAGGACGCAGCTAGTTTTTCAGCTCTAAGGGAACCTCGGCTCGGCAAAACTAGCTGCGTCCCCGTTTCGTCCGAATGGAATATGGAGCCAGCCTACACGTCTGATGGGACTACCGCTCGTCCGACGGGGGCCAGCGGCGGCGCCAGTTGGAGGACAGGATCATGGACCAAGAGAGCCCGGCCCGCCCAAGCCGACGCATGCAAACCGCCAACACGGTGGTCGTGGGCATCCAAGCGGTTGTGTTGGCGTTTTTGGCGATCTTGACAACGTACGTACGAGCGCGGTTTCAGCGAGTCTTCGCTGATTTCAACGTTACGGTCCCCCCAACTACCCAGTGGATAATGGACATCGCACCAGCCGCATTCCCGCTCTTCTGTGTCGCCCTTGCGGTCGCGCTCTTGTTGAAAGAACTCGTCGTCCGGGAGCCAACCACTGCACTGCGCGTAAACGTGGTTGTCGCCCTGGGACTGTTCTGCCTTCTGGTAGCGGTTGCCCTAACGCTACTCTTGCCGATGGTGGCGCTGCTCGAGAGACTGAGTTAGCCGGTCAGGAAGGCAGCCGCCCCTTCGAGCCTCAATAGTGCTCCCCCGCTTCCTTCTTCAGGATTTCCTCGTACTGCTTGGGCGGAACCGGCTTGGCCTTCACGATGTCCAAGGCCATGCGGCGCTGGCGGTCGCCTGGTTTGAGCGCGTCGATCAGCCGCTCGGTCACGTCCACCTTCTCGGCCTTCTTGTGCTCGGCCAGCTTCTTCTCGTCCCACTTGGAGACCAGGGCCGTCACTTTGGCGTCCTTCTGGACGCGCTTGACCTCCTCAGGGATCTGCTTGAGAATGTCGTCCACCGGGTGCGTGCTGAAACCTTGGCGGTGCATGCGTTTGCGTGCTTCCCAGACCGCCCGGTCGGCCTTCTTGATCTGGGCGGCGTCGCCCGATCGTTTGGCTGTGGCGAGGGCCTCGTCCAGGCGGCGTATCTCGGCTTCGTGGCGGGGCGTGCCGCAGTAGGCAACGGCCACTGCCCGGGAGTCGTAGACCCCGACGCGGGGCTTATCTCCGGGATTCTCGGACGTCGAGTCCGGTCGTTTGGTCTGGCCTGCGATCAGGATTCCGCAGACCGGCACGCTGAGGATGGCAAGGAGAATCGTGCGTCGGGCCTTCGTCATGTCGTGGCTCCTTTGGGTGAAGTCGTGAAAACCGCCGATCGCGTGGGACGAGCCCTCGCTCGCCGGCACATGAGCGGCGCCAACTACCGACAAGGCGTAAGAAGGCCCTCGCGTATAACGCCTGGATCTGCCAAGCCCCCCTCGGCGATGGAGCCGTGCTCCCAATAAGGGTGCCAACAGCAGACTTTCGAAGTCTCGAAAACTTCGGAAGTCTCGGCGTCTCGGCTTGAACACCGCGACCGCCGGTCGCGGTTTTCTGACGTTGGGGTGCCCCTCCCCCCGGGCTACAGGCACCGCATGAACGCCACCAGGTCCTGCTTCTCCTGGTCGGTGAGCTTCGTCTCCAGGACCAGGTCGAAGAACTCGACGGTGTCTTCCAGGGTCAAGAGCCGCCCGTCGTGCAGGTAGGGCGGTGAGTCCTTGATCCCCCGCAGCACAAAGGTCTTGATCGGCCCGTCGCTGGCGGCCATGCGGCCGTTGACCATCTGGGGCTTGTAGAACCGCTCCACCCGGAGGTTGTGCATCAGGTTGTCGGTGTAGTACGGCGCCGGGTGGCAGACGTCGCACCGCCCCTTGCCGAAAAAGACCTTCTGCCCGCGCAGCTCGGCCGGGGTGGCCTTCTGAGGGTTGAGCGTGCCGAAGACGTTGAGTTTCGGCGCCGGCGGAAAGTCGAGCAATGCCTGGAACTCGGCCATGAAATGGACCTGGCTGGCCCGCTCCAGGATGTTCACGCCCTTCTTAGTCGCGGTCACGGGGTCGCCGTCGAAGTAGGCTGCCCGCTGCTCGAACTCGGTGAAGTCCTCCACGCTCTTCAGGGCCCGCTGGGAGCCGAAGAGCCGCTGGATGTTCACGCCCCGCAGCGACGGCGTGTCGAGGCGGTGGCGGAAGGGCTGCGGCCGGATGTCGCCCACCAGGTGCGTGGCGGCGTTCGTGTGGCCGTTCACGTGGCAGTCAAAGCAGACGACGCCGGTATGGGGCTTCAGCGAGCGTCGGTCCTCAGTGGCGTTGAACTGCTGCTGCGGGAACGGCGTCAGCAGCAGGCGCAGGCCCTCCAATTGCTTCGGATTCAAGACCCCGTTGAAGAGTTGGTAGTAGTTGGCGAGCGTGACCAACTGGCCTTGGGACACATCGCCGAGATCCGGCCGGGTCGTCAGGTAGATCGGCGGCGGGAACTCCGGGAGCAGGTGCTCCGGCAAGTCAAAGTCCAGATCGAAGCGGGACAGGTCCCGCTCGTCCTGCTGCTTGACCTTGTCGATGTGGTGTTTTGGGAAGAGCATGCCCCCTTCGGGATGATTGGGGTGCGGCAAGGGGAAGAAGCCTTTGGGCCAGAGCCCCTTGCTGCGGATTCCCTCGGGGGTCATGGCAGCCAGTTCCTGCCACGAGTCCAGCCCGTCCGGCAGTTTCGCCCGGATGCCCCCTTGCACCGCCTTGCCGCGCGACATGGCGACCCCCCGGGCGGGTCGGTCGCTCAGGTCGTAGCGCTCCTGGAGCAACTGCATCTGCCGCTCCATGACCTGCGGCTTGGCCGCTTCCATGCGTTTTTGGATCGTCTCAAACGGCTCGGTGATCACCACCGGCGAGTAGCTCGACGGACGCTGCTCCTGGCACACGGCACCCGTCGGACACAGCACCAAGACGGCCAGTGCGACTGCGAGCATCGCCCGGCAGGTCCCGCGCAGGGAGACTCCTCTGCAACTCATACCGTTACCCTCCAACCTAAAGAGAGAAAGCCTGTCTACGCTCTCCCTGCGTGCCGTTTTCTCGGGCGTCGTAGTCCGAGTTTACGCTTGCCTCTGGAAGGTGGCGGTCACCGTCGTGGTAATGCCACCCCTCGGGGTGAACGCCGCCACCAGCCTGATTGTACGGGGCTGGACAACCGCCACCAGGTCGTCGAGGATCCGGTTGGTCACGGTCTCGTAGAAGATCCCCTCGTTGCGGTAGCATTGCAGGTAGAGCTTCAGGCTCTTTAACTCCACGCACTTCTGGTCGGGAGTGTAGGTGATGGTGAGCGTGCCGAAGTCGGGCTGGCCCGTCTTGGGGCAGACGGACGTGAATTCCGGACAGACGATCTGGATGGTGTAGTCCCTGCCCGGGTACTGGTTGGGGAACGTCTCCAGGAGGTTGCGGAACTCGTCGCTCACGGCAGGCGCTCCTTTTGGGCCTCGAGTTATTGTGGCATGATGAGGGGCAGGGGGAAAGGATGAAGGATGAAGGATGAGGGATGAAGGATGAAGATGAGGGGCCCGACCGAGTAGTATTCAGCCTGTGTCCTATTCATCCTTCATCCTTCATCCTTTCCCCATAACCCCTAGCCCTTTCTCCACTTATGTCCAAACCGTCTGTGATCCTTCTGTCCGGCGGACTGGACTCGGCGACCGCGGCGGCCATCGCCCGAAAGGAGGGGTTCGAGTTGTTTGCCCTGTCGGTCGATTATGGGCAGCGGCACCGGTTTGAATTGGAAGCAGCCCGGCGCGTGGCCCAGGCGATGGGCGTCGCGCGGCACATGGTCTTGACAGTCGATCTTCGCCAGTTGGGGGGAAGTGCCCTGACCGGCGACCTGGAAGTACCCAAAGACCGAAGCCCGGGCACGATGCAGCAGGAGATCCCGGTCACTTATGTGCCGGCCCGGAATACGATTCTCTTGGCGTTGGCCCTGGCGTATGCGGAGACGGTCGGGGCGGCCGACGTTTTCATCGGCGTCAATGCCATCGACTACAGCGGCTATCCCGACTGCCGGCCGGAGTTCATCGCCGCCTTCCAGCGCTTGGCCAACCTGGCGACCAAAGCCGGGGTCCAGCGGCAGCTCGATTTCCAGATCCACACGCCGCTCGCGAACCTGACCAAGGCCCAGATCATCCGCCGCGGGATCGGGCTCGGCGTGGACTACGGCCTGACCCGCTCGTGTTACGACCCTGACCCCGCGGGACGGAGTTGCGGCCGCTGCGACTCCTGCTTGCTCCGCCTCAAGGGCTTCGCCGAAGCCGGCCTGAAAGACCCGGCGGAGTATGTGACAGCGGAAAGCTGAAAGCCGATAGCTGAAAGCTGATAGCTCCCAATGCGAATCGCCGAGATCTTCCGGTCGATCCAAGGCGAAGGCTTCCTCACCGGGACGCCGAGCGTCTTCGTGCGCACGAGCGGCTGCAATCTGCGGTGCTCTTTTTGCGATACCCCGTATGCCTCGTGGGAGCCGGAGGGCGAGAACCTCCCGGTCGCAGCGATCGACGCCAAGGTAGCCGAGCTTGGCGAGAAGCACGTGGTGCGGACCGGCGGCGAGCCGAGGCTCTTTGAAGACCTCGCTCCGCTGACCGACCA
>CAYGZI010000530.1:0-4514 GCA_964354245.1 uncultured Planctomycetaceae bacterium | reverse complement strand
CGTTTTCTCCAGCGCGGCGGCCTGATTGAGCTTGTTGTAGAGCGTCTTCAGGCTGATGCCCAGCTTGGCGGCGGCCTTGGGCTTGTTGCCGCCGCAGCGGTCCAGCGCGTCGCAAATCGCCTGCACCTCCAGGTCGCGGAGCGTGTGCCCGGCCGGGTTGCCGGGTGCGCCGAGCGGGGGGCAGCGGAGCCGCCGCGTGGCGAAGCGGAGCGGCAAGTGCTCGATTGACACGGGCAGTCGCTCGCAGAGGATCATCGCGTGCTCGATCACGTTGGCCAGCTCGCGCACGTTGCCGGGCCAGCAGTGTTCGGTGAGCACGGCCATGGCCTCCGGCGTGAAGACCTCGTCGTCCGGCCGGATCGTCGGACAGAACCGCTTGGCCAGGTGCCGGGCCAGGACGGGGATGTCCTCCATCCGGTCGCGCAAGGGTGGCAGCTCGATCTCAAACGTATTGACGCGGTACCAGAGGTCCTCGCGGAACTCGCCGCCGGCGACCATCTCGTCCAGCCTGCGGTGCGTTGCGCAGACCACGCGTACGTCGCAGGTGAGCGACTCGTTCTCGCCCACGCGGCGGATCTCGCCGCTTTCGAGAAACCGCAGGAGCTTGGCCTGCATGGCCTTGGCCAGCTCGCCGATCTCGTCCAGAAAAAGCGTGCCGCCGTTGGCCACCTGGAACAGGCCCACGCGGTGCTCGTCGGCCCCGGTGAAGCTCCCCTTGCGATGCCCGAATAGCTCGCTCTCGATGAGGTTCTCCGGCAGGGCCCCGCAGTTGATGGGCACGAAGGGCATGGCCGCGCGCAGGCTCTGGTCGTGCAGGGCGCGGGCGACCAGCTCCTTGCCGGTGCCCGTTTCGCCGAGGATGACGACCGTGGAGTCGGTGGGGGCGACCTTGGCGATCAGGGCCCGGACCGCGCGCATCGCCTCGGAGCCGCCGATCAAATCTGAGGAGCCCTCCAGTCGTTCCAGGCGTTTCTTCAGGGCCCGGTACTTGTTGGTCAGCTCGCGCTTCTCGGCGACGCGCTGGAGCACGGCCTGCAATTCGACCAGGCGGCAGGGCTTGGTCAGATAGTCGAAGGCCCCGTGGCGCAGGGCGGCAATCGCGGTCTCCAGCGACGACTTGCCGGTCAGCACCACGGCCTCGGAATCGGCGGAGAGCTCCTTGGCCCGGGCGATCACCTCGATGCCCCCCAGGCCCGGCATGTCGAGGTCCACCAGTAGGCAGTCGTAGGAGCTCCGTTGGAGCGCGGCGACGGCGGTGAGCCCGTCGGGGCAGACGGTTACGTCGTGGCCCAGGCGGGGCAGCTCCAGGCGCATCAATTCCTGGAGCGACTTCTCGTCGTCGGCGAAGAGGACCTTCAGTCGTTTAGGCGGCGTCGTGGAAATAGCGGTTCTCCTTGGCAGCCGGACGTAACGGGAGCCGGACGCAGAACGTGGCGCCCTGGCCGGGCCCGGGGCTGTGGGCCTCCAGTTGCCCGCCGTGGTCCGCAACGATGCGGTAGCTGATCGACAATCCCAGTCCGGTCCCCTGTCCTTCCTTGCGCCGGGTGAAGAAGGGCTCGAAGACGTGCTCGAGGACGTCGGGGGTCATTCCGCAGCCGTCGTCGATCACGGCGATCTCGGCAAAGCCGTCGCGGCGGCCGACTTCCACGCGCACCAGGCCGCTGTCCCCCAGGCTGTCCAGCGCGTTGGTCAACAGGTTCAGCACCACCTGCTTGATCTCTTGGGGATTGACGGGGACGATGACCGGTCCGCTGCGAAGGACGCGGATTTCGCGGTGGTGGTATTTGCCCAGGTGGCGGAGCATCTCGATGACGCCCTGGGCCAGCTCGCCCAGCTCGGTGTCTTGGCGCTGGGTCTGGCCGATGCGGGAGAAATCGAGCAGGCGCTCGGTGATTCCTTTGCAGCGGAAGGCCTCGCTCTGGATCATGCGCAGATATTGAAGCACCACACCGCGGTCGCCGTCGGCGCCGGCGAGGACCTCGCCCAGCCGGTCCTCCAGCGACTCCGCACATAGGGCGATGGAGGCCAGGGGATTGTTGATCTCGTGGGCCACGCCGGCCGCCAGGAATCCGACGCTCGCCAATTGCTCGCTGCGGACCACTTGCTTGGTCCGCTCCTGCACCTGGCGGTCCAGGTCGTCGCGCACGGCTTGGAAGCGGTCGGTCATGGCGTTCATGGCCTCGGCCAGCTCGGCCATCTCGTCGCGCGTGTCGAGGCGGATGCGATGCTGAAACTGCCCGGCGGCCACTTGGCGCGAGCCGGCAATAAGAGTCCGCAGCGGCTGAACCACCCAGTGGTAAAAGAGCTTCAGGAGCACGGCCAAAACGACCGCCGCCGAGACGCTCGTCACCCAGGTGCCGACGATCAGGGCCCGGTACTGGCTGCGGACCTCGTCGGCAAAACCGCCCATCCTGTGGAAGAGGTAGCTGGGCAGGTCGCCGGCCAGGGCGTGCAGGCTCTCCAGGTGGCCGGCCAACTGGTCCACCTTGATGCCGTCGAGCACCCAGTCCTGGGGCTGGGTCTCGTCGCGGATTTGCGACAGAAGCCGCTCGATCTTGCCGACCGTGGCCCTTTCCCGCTGGTTGTCGGCAATCGGCGAGCCGGCCCGGATCTCGTGGTCCAACTGGTCGCGGTATTCGGCCAACGACTCTTCCACGTCCTCCAGGCCGGACTGAAACTGGTCGCGGACCACGCGCATGCGAAGCGGGACCCCGCCCAATTCGCCGGCCGGATAGGTGATGGCCTGCAGGCCGCGGAGCTCGCTCAGCGTGATCCGCAAGTCGGCCACGCGCCGGCCGAGCCCCCAGCTCAGCGGCATCTCGTCGGCCCGCCAACTGAGGTCTTTGACGAGGCTGCGGTAGGTGTAGGTCGAATACAGGCCGCCGCTGGAGAGTATCACCACCAGCAGGAGCAGCAACCCCAGCCCGACGCGGAACTTCACGCGGATAGGCCACTTCCCCAGCAAAGGCGACCTCCTTGTCGCTCCGGCGGCATCCCTGCCCGGAAAAGCCGCCAAGTGGGCCGAGTCTAGCACGACTGCCATGTGCGAGGCAAGACGAAGGGGCCCCTGCGGCCGCTCACCTTAGCCCGGGGAATTGCCCACTTTTGACTGAAGACGACCCAGCCGAAGGAAAGGGATCTTTCTCAACTTTCTTGCGGAAGGCTGCGTCCTCCGACACGGATTTCGTGGATAGCCCGGGCAACGGCACGCCGAGAAACGCCTTGCGCCCCGACGTCCCTGCGGAGCTGCACCCTGCAAAGAGCACGGCAATCGAGAGCAAACCGCCAAGCCACCACACCGGATTCCCCCGAAGGTGTCTCGCGGGGCACCGGGGCAAGGCCGGTCCAGTCGGGCCCGTGACCCGGGCAAGTCCATTTGGCCACGGTCTGTGGTCAGTCATCTGCCCACCTGTTTACTGTTTAGATGGGGGGAGCTTCGATTGGGGCAATTCCATCCACTGGCCAATGGATTTTGGGGGTTCTGGCTCCTTGGGCCGCATCCAAGAGGTCAGCCACGAGCCCCCGGAGTCCTTCGTAGTCTTCTTCGGGGTCGTGGTCTGCGTCACCCCCGACTTGAACGACGGAGACAGGCTTTTTCGCGACGACTTGTCCGACTTGCCGAAGAGCGTACACCCTGCCAAGAGCATGCACGCTACGGCCGCGCCGGCCAACCGCCGCAACGTGCGACTCCGGCAAATCATTCGGGCGAGAGGAACCCCCGACGCGGACCCGCGGCCTGTGTCGAGTGCAACGCGACTGAAGTGCTTTGGCCCCATAGACCTTGTACTCCCGGTAAGGAACGGATTACCGCCAGGCGTAGACGGGCCATACCCGGCTGGGAACGGCGAAGGGCCCGGGAGTGTCTCAGAAACGCGAATGCCTGTCGAGGCCGATTTCGCCGCCTTCTCGCCCGTGTTCCCGTCGGACTGTGGTAGGCAGTGAATGGGTCCTCCCCTCATGCGAGAAGGCGTCGGATTTGGCCGTGGCTTCAGGGTGGGAGGAAGTCCTCAGGCTTGGCAGCTTCGGCCGGAACTGCGCGGCGAGATGCTCATTTCGTGTACACTTACTGCCTGTGTTCTGTGCATTCCGGCCAGTCAAATCACGGTTGTCCCCGTCCGATCGCATCCCTATAAGTCCAGCTCATACAAACATTTGCGCTCCTGCAAGCGTTTTCGGTGCCCAGGCGATGGCACGCGATTTGCCAATTCCCTTTGCACTTCATTGCCATCGGGCCCCTTGACGGGCAGGTCCGTCTGCCCTTCGCCTGGGGTTGCCGGTCGAGCCTCGAATCCCACGAACTACCCAAAAGGAGGAACCCGTGACGCCTAAAGAGGTATTGGCCCTGTGTCGGGAAAAGGATGTCAAGTCGGTCGATCTCCGCTTCATGGACTTCCCCGGCCTCTGGCAGCACTTCACCATCCCCGTGGACAAGCTCGACGAAGACGTGTTCGAGGACGGCCTGGGGTTCGACGGCTCCAGCATCCGCGGCTGGCAGCGGATCAACGAGAGCGACA
>CAYGZI010000529.1:0-4522 GCA_964354245.1 uncultured Planctomycetaceae bacterium | reverse complement strand
CCCTCACCCCGTCACCCCGTCACCCCCTCACCCCGTCACCCGCCACCCGCCACCCGCCACTCAGCCCGCACTGGCTCTGGCTGGCCGCTCCCTTCGCCGTCATGATCGTGCTCGGGGGGATGCTCCCGCCGGCGGATTTCGACGTGCGGGAGTATCACCTCCAGGCCCCCAAGGAGTTCTACCAGCAGGGCCGGATCACGTTTCTGCCGCACAACGTCTATGCCAACATGCCGCTGGGCGCGGAGATGTTCTGCCTGGTGGGCATGGCGGTGACGGGCGATTGGTGGCTGGGGGCCCTGGCCGGCAAGACCGTCATTGCCCTGATGACGCTGCTGGCCTCGCTCGGGCTGTGGGCGGCCGGCCGGCGGTTCTTCTCCCCGGCCGCGGGAACCGTGGCAGCCGTCGTGTACCTTTCCGTGCCGTGGATCGTCCAGGTTTCGACCGCCGGGCTGGTGGACGCGGCAGTGGGCTGCTATTTGCTGCTGGCCGTCTACGCCATGCTCCTGGCGACCGTTGGCAATGCCCAGCAGGTGCAATCCACGGCCAACCCCCTTCCCACCTACCACCTACCACCTACCACCTACCACTTACCACCTACCACCTACCATCCCGGCCGTGTTAAGACGCCACCGAACCGACTCTCAATGGTCGTCCTCGCCGGGTATCTCGCCGGTGGGGCGGTCTCCTGCAAGTATCCGGCAGTCGCGTTCGTGGCCTTGCCGCTTTTCGTCTGGGCGGTGACGGCCGCTCTGCTCAGTGCGGTCAGCCCGCAGGCGTCCCGACGCCGGCTGGCGGCCCTGGGCGAAGGCTGCGCGCGGGTGGGTGCGCTTGGGCTGGCCGTGGTGATCGGCTGCGGGCTTTGGTTCGGCAAGAATTGGGTTTCGACCGGCAACCCCACCTATCCCCTGCTGTACTCGGTTTTCGGCGGCGAGACCTGGGATTTGGCCAAGGATAGACAATGGATGGCCGTCCACGGGCCGCGGGATGTCTCGTGGGCCGCCCTGGGGTCGAATCTCGTCAGAGTCACAATGACCAGCGAGTGGCTCAGCCCGTTGGTGATGCCGCTGGCCGCGTTGGCACTCTTGAGGCGGCGTCCGGGGATCTCCTGGGTGCTGGCGGCGTACTTCGCCGCGGTGATCGCGGTCTGGTGGCTGTTCACCCACCGCATCGACCGGTTCTGGATCCCGGCTCTCCCGCTGGCGGCGCTTCTGGCCGGGGCGGGGGCCTGCTGGAGCGCCGAGCGATTGTGGCGTTGGGGCCTCCTGGCATTCCTGGTCTTGGGCACCGCCTACGCCTTTCTGGCGGCCGGGTCCGTCGGCGGCGGCTACAGCCGCTACTTCTTCAGCCTCGACCGGGCCCGGCGCGACCCCAACCGGGTCCCTCCCTGGCATCTGTATCTCAATCGCCACGTCGCGCAGGGCCGGGTCCTGCTGGTCGGGGACGCCGAGCCGTTCGACCTGGAGATGCCGGTGCTCTACAACACCTGCTTCGACGACTCGATCTTCGAGCAACTGCTCAGCCGCACGCCCGAGGAGTTCCGCGGCCCGGAGGAGATCCGCGCCGCCTTCGCCGGCCGCGGCATCACCTACGTCCTGGTCCATTGGGCGGAAATCCGCCGCTACCGCAAATCGTACGGTTTCACCCCCTTTGTGCGGTCGGGCGTCTTCTACCGGCTCGTGGACGAGGGCATCCTGGAGCTCGACTCCTCCTGGCCCCCGCACAAGGAGACCCAGGGCGCCGATTCCCGGTGGCGATCTCTGGAGATTGTGGCCGAGGGATACCGCGTGCTCCCGCCCGGTGCTAGCACTGCTAGCATCAACACCGATAAGTGAGAGCGTACTGGGCAAGGCGCTTTCAGCCATCAGCTATCAGTAATCAGCAATCATCATTCATCAA
This sequence comes from uncultured Planctomycetaceae bacterium, assembly GCA_964354245.1. Taxonomy (GTDB): domain Bacteria; phylum Planctomycetota; class Planctomycetia; order Pirellulales; family Thermoguttaceae; genus CAYGZI01. The sequence goes on along the minus strand of CAYGZI010000529.1, from coordinate 2,626 downwards.
TCATCATTCATCAATCAGCAATCCGCCCCTCTGGACTTGTATATCGCCGGCGCTTGGAATAAGCTTGGAGCGCAGAATTCGGTTTCCGCCTTGCGCGTCACGGACGACCCCCTCCTGAACAAGAGGAGCAGGCCCATGAAACCCTCCCGCAGTGATACTGTTGCGCCCAGGGATGGGCACGACGATTTTAGAGCGTCTAACGAAATGGGGACTGGCTCCGAGCCGGTTGGCGGTTTCGTTGGGAAACCGGGCGGCTGCGAGGTGCCTGTCCCCATTTCGTTAGACGCATTCAAGCTCTTTCCCGCAGAGGGATGGACCACCGGCCGGCTGGTCGCGCCCGTGCGGCGGGCCGTCACCCGCACCCGCACGTGGCTTCTGGGCCGGCAGCTCCCCGATGGCCACTGGTGCGCCGAGCTGGAAGGCGACACCATCCTCGAAAGCGACACGATCCTCCTCCTGGCTTTTCTGGGCCAGGAGCACACGGACCTGGCCCGGCGGGCCGCCAAACACCTCTTAAACCAGCAACTCCCCGAAGGCGGCTGGGCCATGTTTCCCGGCGGCGGGGTCGAGATCAGCGCCAGCGTCAAGGCCTATTTTGCGCTGAAGCTGACCGGGCACGACGTAGGGGCGGAGCCGATGCAGCGGGCCCGACGAGCCATCCTCGCCCACGGCGGGGCCGACGCGGTCAACAGCTACACCCGCTTCTTTCTGGCCATGCTCGGACAGATTTCCTACGAGCACTGCCCGGCGGTGCCGCCCGAGCTGGTGCTGCTGCCCAAGTGGTTTCCCATCAACCTGAACTCGCTCAGCTCGTGGTCGCGGACGATCGTGGCGCCGCTGTCGATCGTTTGGGCACTGCAGCCGGTCCGGCGCCTGGAGGCGGACCGCGGCATCCGCGAGCTGTTTCTCCGCAAGCCGGAGCATTGGCCGCGGCTCCGCTGCCCCGGGCTGCCGGGCGGCACGGGGCCCTTCAGTTGGGACTGCTTCTTCCGCACGGTGGACCGGTTGCTGAAGGGATGCCGGCGCATCGGCCTGACGCCGCTCCGCAGCCGCGCGATCCGAGCGGCCAAGGCGTGGATGCTCAAACGGTTCCAGTCGAGCGACGGCCTAGGCGCGATCTTTCCGCCCATCGTCTGGAGCCTCGTGGCCCTCCGCGCCCTGGGCTATGCCGACCCGAGCCCCGAAGTCCTCTACTGCCACCGGCAGTTGCAGGACTTGATCCTCCAGAACCAACAGGACGGCTCGATCCGCCTCCAGCCGTGCAAGTCGCCGGTCTGGGACACGGCGATCGCGCTGCGGGCGTTGGCCTTCGGCGGCATCCGGTCGGACCACGAAGGCACCCGCCGGGCAGTGGATTGGCTCCTGCGCCGGCAGGTGCTGCGGCCCGGCGACTGGTCGGAGACCGTCCGCGTGGAGCCGGGCGGCTGGTGCTTTGAATACAACAACGATTTCTATCCCGATTGCGACGACACGGCGATGGTCCTCATGGCCCTGCGCGAGCAGTTCGACGCCGACGACGAGGTCCGATCGCCGGTCGGCCCGCCGCCCGATCTCCGCTTGCTCCTCCACAGCACCGATCAGTCGCGCCGGACCGCGGTCGAGCAGATCGACCTGGCCGACCGTTCGGCCGCGGCGATTCAACGCGGGCTCCGGTGGCTCCTGGCCATGCAGAACGACGACGGCGGCTGGGCCGCCTTCGACCGCAACAACAACCGCCGGTTCCTCTGCTACGTCCCCTTCGCCGATCACAACGCCATGATCGACCCCAGCACGCCCGACCTGACCGCCCGGGCGCTAGAGGCCCTCGGCAAGTTCGGGTTCCGCGTCGGCCACGCGCCGGTCGATCGCGCGGTCGCCTATCTGCGGCGATCGCAGGAGGCGGACGGGAGCTGGCTGGGACGCTGGGGCGTCAACTACATCTACGGCACGTGGCAGGCCCTGGTCGGCCTGTCGGCCGTGGGAATCGGCAAGGAGGATCCGGCAATAATCGCCGGCGCCCATTGGCTCTTGGCCTGCCAGCAGCCGTGCGGCGGTTGGGGTGAAACGCCGGAGAGCTATGCCGATCCCCGCTTGCGCGGGCACGGCCCGCCCACGGCGTCGCAGACGGCCTGGGCGGTGATGGGGCTCTTGGCCGCCGGACTGGAGAATCACCCGGCGGTGGTCCGCGGCATCCAGTTTCTCGTGGACCGGCAGCAGGCCGACGGCACGTGGGACGAGCCGGAGTTCACGGGCACCGGCTTCCCGCGGGTCTTCTACCTCCGCTATCATTACTATCCGGTCTACTTCCCGCTCATGGCCCTTGCGCGTTGGGCGGCCACGGCCGCGGCGTCGTTGGCGGAGACGGCGCTGCCGGTCCTGCGCGTGGTGTCGGCAGACGAAAAAGAACTCGTCCGCCGCGACGCGGCGAGCGGCTAGGGACGAGGCGTAGCGGGCGGGCTTGCCCGCCGTGTGGGTGCGGTGTTGGGCCACGTTCGGGGCTCGGCATGGTAACAAGTGAAAAGTGACCCGTGCAGAGTGCAAATTGGCGAACAGGCTCTCCTTTTCCGCTCTTCACTTCTCACTTTGCACTTCTCATTTCTCACTTCTCACTGGCCCGCTTTGGCTGCCGCACGCCGCAGGACATTGA
>CAYGZI010000528.1:0-4531 GCA_964354245.1 uncultured Planctomycetaceae bacterium | reverse complement strand
CGATCGGCTTGGCACCCATGCCGGTGCCCATCGGGTCGCGGATCACCCCGCCGATCCCGGTGTTCGCCCCGCCATAGGGCTCCAGGGCCGAGGGGTGGTTGTGGGTCTCGACCTTGAAGACCACGTTGTACCGGTCGTCGAAGCGGATCACGCCGGCGTTGTCCTGGAAGACGCTCACGCACCAGTCTTCGGGCCCGAGGGTCTGCCGCACGGTCTTGGTGGCGGCGAAGATCGTCTCCTTGAGCATGTTCTGGAATTGGCGCTCGCCGCGGTCGTCGCGATAGCGGATCCGGCCGGCCAGGGTCTTGTGGCTGCAATGCTCGCTCCAGGTCTGGGCGAGGGTCTCCAGCTCGGCGTCCGTCGGGTCGCGGCCCAGGGCGGCAAAATGGGCCTTGATCGTCTGCATCTCCGCAAGCGACAAGAAGAGCTGCCCCTGGCGGCTGAGCCGCTCCAAGGCGGCGGCGTCCATCTGGCGGATCGGGACTGTGACCAGCTTGAACTGATACGGGGCCCCGACCTCCAGGCGGGAGAACCCCAACGGGCCGACGATCACCTGCTCCACGGCGTCGTTGGCCAGGACCTTCGAGCACAGCAGGCCCAGCTTCTCCTCCGGCAACCGCCCGATCCAATACTTCTTCAGCGTGCGGACGGCTTCCGCCCGGATGCCGAAATCGCCGATCGCGGCCATCGCGCTTTGGGCCACCGGGTCCATCACGCCGGGCTTGGGGAGGACGTGGATCAGGCGCGGGCAGCCCTCGGGCGGGCGGGCAAGCGGCTCATCGCCCACCGGGGCCACGACGGTCCGCTCGACCACCCGGTCGGCCAGAAGCTCGTGGGCAATCCGCAGGACCTGCGCCCGGTCCATGTCCCCCTGGATCAAGTACCCTTGGGCGGCAACCACGGCCAGGTCCGCGGCCAGTCCCAGATCGGCCGCGTCGCCGGCGACCCGCCGGGCGGCCAGGTCCGGTTGTCCTTCCTTCGGATAGATGTCAACTTCCCATAGCATCGCGGTTCTTCTTCGCCTGTGCCAGCAGACGTTGCAGGGTCTCTTGATCGCCCTGCTGGATCGCGGTCCGCAGGGCGGCCAGTTGGTTCTCGTATTGCCCAAGTGCTGCCAAGACATTCTCGCGGTTGAGCAACAGGATCTGCTTCCACAACTCCGGGTCGCCCGCGGCAATCCGCGTGGTATCGAGGACCCCGGTGCCGGTCAGCCGGAAATAGCGCTCGGGCAGGATCGCCGCCATCGCCGCGGCGGCCACGTGCGGCAAATGACTCGTCACGGCCAGCGCCCGGTCATGATCCTCCGGCGTCATCTGCACGACCACCGACCCCAACGCCGACCAGAAGCCCTCCAGCGTGTCGAAGTCTTCCGCCCGGGTGTTCTTGGTCGGAGTCAGGACGGCCACGCGGCCCTCGAACAGGTCGGCGCGGGCGTGGATCGCGCCGGCCTTCTCGCCCCCGGCCAGCGGATGGCTTCCCAGGAAGCGGCAGCCCCGCGGCAGGCGGCCGTCGACGGCCTCGACGATCGATCGCTTGGTGCTCCCGGCATCGGTGATGAGGGTCCCCTCGGGGCAGAACTGGGCCGCACGCTCGATGTCCTCGGCAATCCGCCCCACGGGCGTCGCGACCACGATCAGTTCGGCCTCGGCCACGCCTTTGGGCATTTCGACGGTGGTGTTGGTTACGGCCCCGACTCGCCGGGCCGTGCGCAGGCTTGGCTGCCGGCGGCCAATCCCGATGACCCGCTCGGCCAGTCCGCGCTGGCGCAAGGCCATACCGACCGACCCGCCGATCAGCCCCACTCCCACGATGGCGACCGTTCCGTAGCGCTTCATGGCTGGTCTCGTCCGAGCGACCCGATGAGGCCGTATTGTAGCAGAAGAGGGCGGCCGGTTGGCAGAGCCCCTCGGATGGGGAGGAGGATTGCAGAATGCGGAGTGAAAAATGCAAAATGAGGTTGGCGATTCAGCAGTGCAATGGTCGAGCGCAAGCGGGGACGGAGGGTCGCGATCGTGTCGACGCGAAGACCAGATCTCAGCGAGGTCCGCAGGTTCGCCGCCAGGTTGCACGCGGAGGGCAAACCTTGGGAAGGCGAGGCCTTTGGCTGGCCCGCAGAATACGCGCCCGAAGAGCCCGACCCGCCCCTTGACTCCAAGATGACCTTCACGCCCGCCGATTTCTGCATCGGTGAGAGCGGCATCTGGTTTTTCTCGCTCGCATGGGAGCACGGCCGTGACGCTGAACCGGTCGAATTCCTGGACGATAAGAATATCGTGGCGGGAGCGGGCGGAGTATCGTAGAGCAGGGCACGGCTTGCGCCCCGGAGCAGATCGTCATAATCGCCCTGCCGCGGTTTAGCGGTGCCCTGCCGCGGGACCCGCGGCGATGGCGCCCGTTTCACTCAGGGTGCCGAGATGAGCATTCTTCCCCCATCGCGGTTCTTTCCACCCGCCGAAATGGCCGATGCCGATGGGCTCCTGGCCCTCGGCGGCCGGCTCTCGCCCCAGTGGCTCCTGGATGCCTACGGCCACGGCATCTTCCCCTGGCCGCAGTCGGACATCGACGAGCCCATGCTCTGGTGGTCGCCCGACCCGAGGGCGATCATCGAGTTCGACCGGTTTCACGTCTCGCGGCGCCTGGCCCAGACGTGCCGCAGCGGCCGGTTCACCGTCACCTGCGACCGGGATTTCGCCTACGTGATCCACGGCTGTGCCACGGCCGCCGACCGCGTTGGGCAGACTTGGCTTACCCCGCGGATGATCCGCGCGTATACCCGGCTCTTCGCGCTGGGCCACGCCCACAGCGTCGAGGCATGGTGCGGGGAGGAACTGGCCGGCGGGGTCTACGGCGTGGCAATTGGCGGCTTCTTCGCGGCCGAATCGATGTTCTACCGCGTGCGCGACGCCTCGAAAGTGGCCCTCGTGTACTTGGTCCATCATCTCAAGGCCCGGGGGTACCGGCTCCTCGACATTCAACAGCTCACCCCCGCCACCGCCCCATTCGGGGCCATCGAAATCCCACGCTGCGTGTACTTAGCACGGCTGGCAGAAGCGGTCCGCCAACCGGTGGCGTTTGGATGCGGACGGGACGGTACTTCTCGCCCCTGACGGGTGGTTTGCCCTCGTCGGGCGGCGCATGTATAAAGGAGGTTGGGCGGATCATGTGATAGGGACGATCGTCTGGCCCAACGGCGCCGACTTTGCACCAGAGTCGCTGCACGCATTGGCACCAGAAGGAATCGAACAACCGGTTTGAGGGATTTGCCGTGGAGAAAAGACGCCGTCACACCGCTCGTTGGCGGGCTCTCGTCCGAGTCGTGACCCGGATCGCCCTCGTCACCATCGGATCCTTCGCGATCATTGCCACCGCCCGGGCCTGCGACACGCCCGTCTACCGCTACGCGATGTACAACTGGGCCCCCGCGCCGTTCCGCGTCTACTACTTCTACCAGGGCCAGCCCGACAAGAAGGACGCCGAGGCCAACCGGCTCCTCGACGAGCAGTCCCGAGTCGCCCAGCCGACCTCGGTAGCCCAGCCGCCCTCATCCGCGGAACCCTCCGCCGTGCAGCCCGCCCCTCAGGCAGCTACCACCAACCTCGTCCTGGAAACCATCGATACCGGCAAGAAGGAGGAACTCGACCAGCTTCCCGAACCCGTCAGAAAGGCATGGGGGAAGCACGCCGGCGAGAAGCTGCCGATCCATCTGGTTTTCACCTCCTGGGGCGACCTGATCACTGCCGAGCGGCTCGATGTCCCCTCGATCCGCGCCTTGATCGAATCGCCACTCCGCACGAAGATCGCCCAGTCGCTCTCCAGCGGCAATGCGGCCGTGTTTCTCCTGTTTGCCGGCAAGGATGCCGCCGCCACCGCCCAGGCCCAGAAGGCCGTTCAGGAGGCCATCGCCCAAGCTGCCAAAGGCCGTCTTGGCGGCGATCCGGCCGAGGAGAGTCCTTCTCCGTCGGCCGACTCCGCGGCCACCGCGCCGGCCAGCGGAACCCAAGACCCTGCCCCACCGCGCCCCCGGCAGTTCAAGATCGGCCTGGTGACGCTCCAGCGCACCGATCCGGCCGAAAAGTGGCTGATCCAGACCCTGCTTACCGTCGAGCGCGACATGCCGGAAGTGGCCGGATTGCCCATGGTTTTTCCCGTCTTCGGCCGCGGGCGCGTGTTGGCCCCGTGCATCGGCAAGGGGATTACCGTCGAGAACCTCTGCGGGCAGCTTGAAGTCGTCACCGGGCCTTGCTCCTGCACGATCCGGGCGCAAAACCCCGGCGTGGACCTGCTCTTCTGCTGGGACTGGGACGCCACGGCAGAGGCGATGGCCCGCGAGGAACAAAGCCTGGCCGACCAGCAGGCGGGTGAGCCGGGCGGTCTCGGGGCGGCGGAGGCCGGCGGCCCGCCCGCCTCTGGTTTGCCCAAAGCCCTTGTCGCCGGCCAGGACCCTTCTCCGGCCGAGCCGGTCGAGGAGGAGACCGCCGCCTTCTCCAGCGGCCTGGTCTGGAGGTTCGGGCTGGGCTTTGCCGTGATTGCC
>CAYGZI010000527.1:0-4533 GCA_964354245.1 uncultured Planctomycetaceae bacterium | reverse complement strand
CGGCGGCAAACTGACGGTCGAGTCCTACCGGCTCTACCCGATCGACGACACCATTGCCGGCGACCGGGCCATCGCCGACGAGATCGAAAAACTCAAGAAGACGGTCACCAAGATCGTGTTCGCGTCCCGGGGTTACCGTATCGATCAGCCGCTGGCGGTGGCGCCGCGGGACCTGCCAAACACCTTCACCGACATCGCGGCCGGTACGCCCCTCGCCAACCTCGTCACCGACGCCTTCAGAGACGCCACGAAAGCGGACATCGGCTTCACCGCCAACGGGCTGATGCGCGCCGGCTTAACACGGGGGAAGTCGGGCGTGCAAACCGTTTACGACGTGTTCGCCGTGGCGCCCCTCGGCGCCGGAGTCGTGGATACCACGGCCGGCAGCGCTCTCGTGACCGCCTACTTCACCGGTTTGGAGCTGAAGTATCTGCTCGAATTTCTGCTCGTGGACAACCCGGCCCACCCCGGCGAGTATTTCCCCCGCGCCTCCGGCATGAGGTTCCGCTACGAACCATCGCGCCCGAAGTTCGACGTCGTGACGGCCATCGAGCTGGGAGACCTCGACTACGGCTACCGCGCCATCGATATCAGCGGGAAGGACGATCGCTTGTACAGCCTTACCTGCCCCCTGATGCTCGCCACGATTGTCGTGGCCATTCCCAAGTACACCAAGGGCAAACTGGCTCTCGCTGCCAAGAACAAGGAGGGGCAACCGCTCAAATCGAGGGTCGAGGCACTCGACGACCCTCGCGGCAACACGCCCGACCTGCTGCCGCCGCCGGGCACGTTGGATAAGGGCAGTGTCGCCACCGCGCCGGAGAAAGGCACTGTCCGGGAGATCAAGGAGTGGCAGGCAATCATGGATTACCTCCGCAGCCTGCCGGTCAAGAAGGCAGGCGAACTTCCCACCATCCCGGTCGATGAGCGCGCTGCAGAGGTCCGGGCGATCAAAGTGGGTTGATCGGGAGCAACCACGAAAACCACAAGGGAGACAACAGTGGCATCCCACAGACGCAAAAGGAAACAAAGTGGCCAATCAGGAGTCCCACCGGCGCGCAAGGGCAAGTTCGTGCCCATCGCGGTGGCACTGCTTGGCGTGGGGGTTTTGGCTGTCGTTGTGTTCCTGAATCTTCCCGGTTGCGAGCGGGAAACCGTGAAGTCGGGCGCGAAGTCAGAACCCGTTGCCACGACGGGTGCGAAGGAGTCCGGCACGCCACCGCCCGCCCTGGCGCAAACGGGCGAGGCGGCCAAGCCGGCCGCTGAGGCGGCGGCGCCGACCGGCGAGGCGGCGACTGTTCCGCCCACGGCGGTCGCGACGGCCGATCGCGGAGCGTCCGCTTCCGAGGCCAAACGTGGATTCGACGTGCTCAAGGGCAGATGGCTCCGGCCGGACGGCGGCTACGTCGTCGAAGTCAGAAGCGTGGACGCCAGCGGCAAAATGGAGGCGTCGTACTCCAATCCGCGTCCGATCCGCGTTGCCAAGGCCGAAGCGTCGCAGGACGGCCCCGCGATCAAGGTCTTCATCGAGCTGCGGGACGTGAACTATCCCGGCTCTACCTACAACCTGACCTACGACCCCCAGGGCGACCAACTCAAGGGCATTTATTACCAGGCCGCCCTCCAACAGCAGTTTGAGGTGTTCTTTGTGCGGATGAAATGACGCGATCCTGGCGCCACCAAAATGGGGCTGACGCGGAGATTGGCTAATCTGGGAGGGCTTTGCGGCCGATAACGGTTTTGCGGGTCGAAGGGCCTCCCTACGTGGATACTATCGTTGGGGGGCCTGGCAGACCACCGCGTCGCCGCTTGTCACGTGCCTCTCTTCATCCCGGCCGCTGAAGCCGTGAGTGCATTCCGAGGAGTGCTTGTCGCCTGTCTGCAACTGGTCCTGCTCGTCGCGGCCAACGCGCCGACCCGCGGAGAGGAGCTGTTTCGCGCAGAGGAGGAGCGCGGGGGCAAGCCCGGGCTGGACCCAGAGGGTGCCCCGCCGCTGGCGTACGGGCCGGACAGGGAGTCCGGGGTCCCGCCCCAGGAGCCGACCGTTGGGCAGTTCCAAGCCCCGGTCGAGGAGTCGGCCGACGTCGACGAAAGACCCAGGTTGAATGCCTTTTGGGACCATGGCGCCGTGCTGCAGAGCTCGGACAAGGCATTCCGGCTCCACATCGGCGGCCGGCTGGATTTCGACAACACCTGGTATCACTACACGCGGTCCCTGCCGTTCACGTTACAGGACGGCGCCGAAATGCGCCGGGCACGGCTGGCAGCCGAGGGAACCGTCGGCGAGAACGTCGATTTCGTCACCGAGGCAAACTTCGTCAACATTCAGGACGTGAGCAACGAGAGCACCACGACCCCGATCGGCAGCGTCGGCCTGACGGACTTCTACCTGACGTTCAAAGAGGTTCCCGTTCTCGAAAACGTGCGCCTCGGCCATTTCAAGCAGCCGATCTCGCTGGAACACCTGACCAGTGCGAACAACCTGTACTACATGGAACGGTCGGACGCCCACGATGCCTTCTTTCAGCCGTTCCAACGCGTTACGGGTGTAATGATCTTCGATTCGTATCTCGACGATCGGACGACGGCCGCCCTGTCGCTTGCCCGAGTCGGAAGGCAGAGCGTCACGCCGTTTGCCTTCGGCACAGGCCCCGGCGAGTATGCGGTCACCGGCCGACTCACCGGATTGCCGGTCTACGAGGACGATGGCCGGCGCCTGTTGCACCTGGGAATCGGGTACAGCCTCAGCGGGACGGACAACAACAGATTTGAGGCCGCCAACCGCCCTCTGGTCCGCGCCGGGGCAGGCTCGAGCCAGGTGCCCGACATCATCCAGACGGGCTCGTTCTTCACGCCCGATCCGGTGCAGATCCTGAACGCCGAGATCGCGGCGGTCTTCGGACGGTTCTCCATGTCCGCGGAGTACCAGCTTGCGCGGGGCACCAACATCTTCGAGCAGTTCAGCGGAGGGACCTTCAGCGGTCCGCGCGGCAACGCGACCTACCAGGGCGTCTACGCGGAGTTCGGGCTCTTCCTGACGCCGGATTACCGCCGGTACGACAAGAAGGAAGGCACGTGGGCCCGCCAGATCGCCGCGTCAGAAACCCCAGCGATGGGGCCGCGAGATCGGAGGTTTTTCGCGAGCAACATGCCCGTGCAGTTCGTCTGCCGCTACAGCTACCTCGACCTGGCATCGGGGCAGCCGGTCCTGACGCCTTCCTCAGGCGTGCAGGCCGGCTGGGAAAACGACCTCACGGCCGGGCTCGATTGGTACATCAACTCGCAAGTCCACTTCATCGTCAACTACGTTTACACGCACCTGGACTACGTGAACCACACGAGCGGCGTCATCCACGGCTTGGGCTGCCGCGTCCACCTGGACTTCTGATGACCGCGATGGCCGTCGCCCGCGCTTAGGGACTAGGGCTTTTCGCTCGGCTTGGCGGGAGAGGGTGCGTCGGCCTTGTGGGGACGCTCTGCGGAAACGCGGCCGTCGGATCCCGCCGAGTGCGCGTCTCCCCAACGGCACCGTTCATCGTCGAAGTGTCGAAGTAGGGACATGGCGGGCAGCTATAGGTGTAGTGCCTGCATCGTCAAGCTACTGACTCTCCAACGCCGTTCCTGCCGATTCAGCCTCACGGTATCCCGTGGCGCCGAAGCGCCAGGTCAGGCCCATGCCGACGTAATAGGCCGCCACCGACGCCGAGGTGTTGGGGCCAAACTCGTCGGATGCCTTGAAGAGTCCCCCGACAAAGAAGTCCAGGTCCAAGCCTCGGACCAGGAAGTCCTCCCGTCCAAACCCGCCCGTGAGCCGGTGCTGGCTGATCGCCGCGGTCTCAGAGGCCTGCAGGAGGTAAATCCGGTCCTGGAGCACGGGCAGGCCGCTGAAGCTGCTTCCCACGTTGTGGTTGACGGGATTGGTGTTGTAGGAGTAGCCCAGGCGGTACTTCATTCTGCCTCGGGTCAGTTGCGTTCCGAAGGCAAATGCCCATTGGTTGACAAAGATGTCGCTGTAGCCCGGCGCATCCTCCCACAACTTGTAGTAGACGTCGGCGGCCAGTAGCAGGTCGCCTCCGCTGAGGCTGGTGTTGGCGAGCCCGAAGCCGAACGTCTCGGGCTGAGCCAGGCGGACGTCGCGATAAATGCCATTGATGAGAACGGCGTTGGGGAACTGAAAGCTCTCCTTGGTCTGATAGAAGAAGCCGACCGTGTTGCAGGGATTCAACTTGTAGTCGAGGCCGAGACTGCCCCGCACTGCGTAATCGTGAACCATGGCGGAATTCGAGACCAAGCCGAGCTGCTCGAAGCCGGCCCCCAGCGTCGCCGACGCCCCCACGGAGAGCCGCTCGTTCAGGTCAAACCCAGCTCCGGCGTTGATCCCGAGGACCATGTACTCGGTGCTGAAGTCGTTCACGATGCTCCCGGCCGGCGCTCGCCCCCGGTACTCCGCGCCCAGACCGCTGGTGCCGGCCAGCCCGAGTCCGAAGGTCCCGGGGAGTCCGAGGCCTCGCAGGTCCTGGCTCACGGCAATCG
>CAYGZI010000526.1:0-4534 GCA_964354245.1 uncultured Planctomycetaceae bacterium | reverse complement strand
CCGGGCGCAACCGGCTCAGGGTCTGCTCCATCGCCGCCGCGGGCCCGCGCCTGTCCATCGAGTTTCCGGCGGCGCTCGGCCACCTTGTTGCGCACGACGGCGCCGAGCCAATCGCGGAACCGTCCGCGCGCGGGGTCGTAGCAGAAGACGGCCTTCTTCTCAAACACCGCCAGCATCACGTCCTGCACGACCTCCTCGGCCGTGTGCTCGGAGCAGCCGCGGTGGCGCGCCGCATGGAAGATCAGCCGCCAGTAGCGCCCGAGGAACTCCTCCCAGGCGACCGGATCGGCCCCGTTTTGGACGCGGTCCAAGAGCGTCGCGCGGGTCTGCGAGTCGGCGGACATCGGAGCAAGGGCCCCTTGGGTGTTCCGAATCTAACCCCTTGACAGCCAACATCTTAACTCGTAGCGGCCGCGGCTGTCAAGAAATCCTGGACAGATCCGCTGCCGCCGGCGCAAGAAGTCCTTAGTAGGACAGGCTTCCAGCCTGTCCGTGAGAGAGCACGGCTTCCAGCCTGTCGCCCCCGTCATTTTGCACTTTTCATTTTGCATTCTTCATTTTGCACTGATTCCGTCGGCTAACCCTCCCAAGGTCCAGGAAACTGAGCTACTCTACCGGGTATTGAAGGAGAAATCCATGAACGCCGCCATCCTGTCTCTGGTCCTCGTCGTCCTCGGTGCCCCCGCCGTGGAGACCGCCAAGGAGCCGGGCACCCACCTCTACGTGCGCACGGTCCCGCCCGGGGCGAAGATCCTCCTGGACGACCAGCCGGGCACCACCGACGGCCTGTTCTCACCCATCACGCCCGGGAAGCACCGGGTCGCGGTGGAACTCGATGGTTTTGCGCCCGAACGCCGCGAAGTGGACGTGCAGCAGGGCCGGATTACCCGGGTCGAGGTGAGCCTCAAGAAGGTGGAAGCGGTATCCTCGACGCCAGGAGCGGCCACCCCGGGGGCGAGGCAGCCGGGAGCGAAAGGCCCAGCGGGTGGCGCGGCTGGGCCGACACAGCGGCCGTCGGCGAAACCGGCGGCAAAGGCAGAAGGTCCCTTCGCGCCCACCTCCGCCGTACAGGATGAGGCCGACAAGGTGGAGGAGTACGTCGAGAAGGCCCTTCGTGAAAAGGAGGCCGATTTTGTCTTCGACCAAGCGCCGCTCACCGACGTAGTGGACCATCTGCGGCGCACGATGAAGATCAACATCCTCCTCGACGCGAGGGCCTTGGAGGATAGCAGCATGGACCCGAGCACAACGCAGGTCACTATCTCAATGCGCGTCTCCAGAGGATCGGCGATCGACTACATGCTTTCGCAACTGGGGCTCACCTGGACCGTCCGCGACGGGGCTATGGTCATCACCACCGCCCAGAAGGCCCAGGAGGAGCTGACGACCAAGGTCTATCCGGTCGAAGACCTCTCGGTCCGCGGCGACTCGAATAGCCTGCTCCAAATCCTCACCAGCACCATCGCACCGCAAACTTGGGACAAAGCGGGCGGCCCGGGCTCGATCAGCCTCAGCCCCCGGTCGGACCGGCTGGTGATTCGCCAGACGTATCAGGTCCACCGCCAAATCCGGCAATTGCTTGCCACCGTAAGAACAGTAGACGCGGACGCCGCTGCGGGCAAGACCCCCGAGCCGGTCCTTTTCTATGGCGCCCTGACCGCCAGCCCCGCCGCTGTCGAGTACTACCGCAAGGCGCTTGCCCAGCCCGTCTCCGATTTCGAGTTCGACCAAGTGCCGCTGACGGACGTTGCAGACCATGTCGCAGACGGCCACAAGATGACCGTCGTTTTGGACACGAAGGCATTTGAAAGCATGAGTATCGACCCGTCCAACACGCAAGTGACGTTCTCCGTCAAGGGGATTCCCCTTGGGCAAGCCCTTTCGCTGTTGCTGGAGCGGGTTGGCCTCACCTGGGTTCTCGAAGGCGATTACGTGCGGATCACGTCGGAGGACGCGGCGGACGAGCGGCTTGTCGTTGGGGTCTATCCGGTCGGGGACCTCGCGCCCGATCGCAAGCCGGACCGATTGATCGAGACCGTCACCAAAACCATCTCGCCGGAGAAGTGGGAATCAGCGGGCGGCCCGGGATCGATCTCGCCGTTCACCTCCGACAAGCTCAACGTGCTGGTCATCTCGCAGACCGATGCGGTCCACCGCCAGATCGCCGCCCTCTTGGCCCAGTTGCGGGCCAAGGATCATCCAGCGCTGCCCAAGGCCGGCGCAGGAGAGTCCCAGAGTACGAGATGACCGCGTTGCGGCGTAGTCGAGCCGCAAGCCAAGTAGCCGGGGCACTCTTCGCTGGAAACAGGCAATTGGCAGGCTTCACGCCGCGGTGGACCATGCCCGCCCGGCAGACCGACGGTGCCGGGGAACCCGGGCGGAGACGGGGGGATACAGCCAACCCAGTGCCTCGAAGTGGGCGCTTGGAAGCCACATCCGAGAGGTGGGCAGCCACGGGGGCCTTCTTGCGGCGGGGGAGGAACGGGTCTAGAATCGTGCGATTGACGGGTGTGCGGTCTCCTGCAAGGGATGGGGTGTCTGATAGGCTAAGCCACGCCGTCCACTTTCCCTGAATGGGGCTGTCGCACGTGGAACCGCAAGACTCGAAGCCGTTCGCATTCCCTTGGGGGGGCGGCGCATGAGAAGGCTTTTCGTTTTGATCCTCGCCATCGGCTCCATTTGTTGCACGATGGAGCCGGTCTTTGCAGGGAAGAGCTACTCGTCGGGCCGATCGTCCGGTTCTGGGTCCTTCGGCGGCGGGTCCAGGGCAAGTTCGTCCGGCTCCAGTTGGAAACCCAGTTCCAGTGGTCACGGCCAAAGCTATTCGTTCGGTTCGACCAGTTCCAGCAGAAGCTCCTCTTCGGGTTCCAGCGGTTCCGGCAGAAGCTATTCCTCGGGTTCCAGCGGTTCCGGCAGAAGCTATTCCTCGGGTTTCAGCAGTCCCAGCAGAAGCTCCACGTCGGATTCGAGCGGTCCCAGCAGGACCTATTCCTCGGGTTCCACCAGTCCCAGCACGAGCTTCTCGTCGGGTTCCAGCGGCGTCAGCAAGACCTCCTCGTCAAGTCCGATCCCCTCCGGGAAGAGTTATTCGTTGGGTTTCAGCGATTCCGAGAAGAGCCTCCCGTCAGGTTCAACTCCGTCCGGGAGAAGCTACGCGCTGGGCGCCAGCGGCCCCTCCAGTTCCAAGCCGACGGGAAGCGGCTTTCACTCAGCGCTCACCCGCGCGCAAGCGGTCGAAGAAAGCCGAGCAAGGTATGAGCAGGCCCTCCCACCCAAACCCGCTTCCGCGGCCGCCAGCGGCAGCGGACATAAAATCGCCCCGAGCCAGAAGCCGGTAGCGACGCTGCCAAGGAGAGTGACGGCGGAAGAATACGCGAACCGGCCCCGCCGCGCTCGCGACGTTCTTGGGCCGATCTCCACCAGCAGCCCGCCCGTCGTCTACAAGGACCCGTTCGGGCCATACTTCTACCTGTGGCTCCTGGATCGTTGTCCGGCGGAGCAGCGGGCCGCGTGGGCGTATCACCATCGTGCGCAGATCGCCGGCGCGCGTTGGGCGGACATGGTCGGCAGGGATTCTCAACTGGAGTCCAGGGTCAAGCAACTCGAAGCGGAAAACCGCCCCCGCGATCCCACCTACGTTCCCGCGCCGCTGAAGGACGACCCGGACCTCATGTATAGCGATGAGTACCTGGCGGCGGCATGGAGTCCGACATTCCGGGAACCGGAGCCGCGGCGCGGCTTTCCGTGGGGAACGGTGGTCGCCGGCGTTGTATCGCTAGCCCTGGCATGTTTGGCGATTTGGCTCATTTTCATCAAGCGGTTCCCGGGGTCAGCCCCACGCAGTCCCGGCGACCGGGGGAGTCAATCCATGCCCACGCTGTACCAGATCCTGAAGAACAAGCTGTTCGGCAAACGTGGAGCGAAGCCGCCGGAGGAAAGCGCGGTCTACAATCCGCTTTCGATCCGGTGCGGGTCGTTCGTGGCCGTGGATGCCATTGATTTCCGCGGGAAGAACTTCCGCGTGGTGGAGATCCAGGAGTACGACCACGCGGCAGGCGGCAAGCACTTCAAGCTGGTCAATTACGTATTGCGGTTCGATGAGGAGGTCGTGCGGCTGCGTGCGGTCCCTTCCGAAGACCGTGCGAAGGCGATGCTCCTGACGCGGTACGACGATCTTGCCTACGACGAGGGGCTTCACAACGTGGTCCGAGACAAGACCCTGAAGTTCGTGGTCGACGACTCCCAAACCGGCCTTCACGAGGAATACTGGCGCGTCGGGGACGTTCAGGAGTCCTACAAGGCCAGCGTGACCATCCTCCGCGAAGGAGGCGGGGACGCTCCACCGGAAGTCTCCCACGCCCAACTGGAGTATTGGGACTACTGGCGGGACACCGAATTGGACGGCGTGAAGGTGACTCAATACGTGTACGTGGAGATGAACACCGAGAGCGGCTGGTTCCAGATCTGGCGTGGAATGGAAACGGATCCCGAAAGAATCTTCGTCACTTAGAACGAGAGGGGAAAATCGCATGTG